>NZ_JAUBPT010000124.1:0-23030 GCF_036700905.1 Microcoleus sp. S13_C3
AGAAAACCGACGGCACGGTGGTTGAAACTATAAATGTTACCTCCACAAATGTCACCGTTAGCGGCAGTACAGTCACAGTTAATCCCACGGCAGATTTAGCGCAAGGTACTGGTTATTACGTTGAAATTGCGGCCGGTGCAATTAAAGACTTAGCTGGTAATAATTATGCCGGTATTACAGGCGCAACTGCTTGGAATTTCACCACGGCTGACACCACACCACCTACTGTCACCCTAGCTTCAACCGCTGCGACACCCGTAAACGCACCCTTCAATGTCACCGCCACTTTCAACGAAAGTGTTACTGGGTTTATTGACAGCGATATCAGCGTCACCAACGGTAAAGTTAGTGGATTTACCGGGACTGGCAGCAACTACAATTTCACTGTCACCCCAACCAACGGCACGGTAACAGTCAACGTTCCCGCTGGCAGCGCCACTGATGCAGCCGGTAACAACAATATTGCTGCTACACCTTTAACCTACAACGTCAAGAATAGCTTTTCTGTTTGGAGCGAAATAGATACTTACCTAAAAAATAATGGTATTAATGTATCCGAGCCAGTAAAGAAAGTCTTAGAAGGTGTGGTAAATGCCATCAAGCCGTTGACAGTTGGGATTCAGAATGGTGAAATTACAGCTACTTACAATGCTAGTGGGAATCTAAATGATGTACTGACAGCTCTAGTAATTCCTATCGATAACCCGAGTACAATATTAAGTGGCAATATCACAAATCCTAGCTTAAAAATTATTGATCCGAAGGCGTTGTCTCCTACTTATAACTTGTCAGGAAATATCGGCAGTAATCCTGTAAATTTTGCGTATCAAAAGGGCAAAGCTGTTACTGCTAGTTACCAGGGGAGTCTTTCTCTAGTTGACCTGCTGAAGAGTATTGGCGTGAGCGCGACTGATGGAAGTTCGATATTAACTGGTTCTATCACAGAACCCAGCTTAACAATTGATACCAGTAAGTCTTCTCCTACTTATAACTTGTCAGGAAATATCGGCAGTAATACTGTAAATTTTGCGTATCAAAAGGGCAAAGCTGTTACTGCTAGTTACCAGGGGAGTCTTTCTCTAGTTAACCTGCTGGAGAGTATTGGCGTGAGCGAAACTCAGAGAAGTTCGATATTAACTGGCTCTATCACAAAACCCAGCTTAACAATTGATACCAGTCAGCCTTCTCCTGCTTATAAATTTTCGGGAGACATCGGCGGAGAAAAAGTTACTTTTGCCTATCAAAAGGGTAAAGCTGTTGAAGTCAGTTACCAGGGAGAATTTTCTCTAGATAACCTGCTAACTAAGGTGGGATTTAGCAGTGGGATAGAGAGTAAAATTTTAACTGGTTCGGTCAAAGATCCCAGCATAAAAATTGATACCAGCAAGCTTAATACAGTTTATACTTTCTCTGGAAACGTTAGCGGACAAGACATCACATTTAGTGTTGATAAAGACTCCATTAAACTCGGTTATCCCAAGAATGGCTCTTTACAAGACATCGTTAAACTAATTCCCGTTGATGCCATTAAAACTATTGCGGAGAAAATCACCCCGCCTCTGAGTAGTCCGAGTTTAACCATTGACAAGTCTAATGGCTCTAATAAATACACAGCTTCTGGTAAGTTGGATTTTGCTAATGATGCTGGCGGGAATAATTTCTTTGATTTCATCTATACAAAGCTGGGAATTAAGGATGTAACCCTAAATGCTGAAGTAAATCCACCGACAGGAGCGAGTATAGTAGCCAAATTAGGGACTAATATCACCCTATTTGACAAGGATCCATTCAGTGCAACCCTTAATAATTTAAACCTGAGTGGGGGGCTAGCTAGTTTTGGAATTGGCGGAAATCTAATTCTTAAAGGCTACGATCCTTTTCAAGCAAATGAACCTGACTTAACGCTTCTGGGAAATATTAAGTTAGATCCAACCTCTCTCACAGGGGAGTTTGCTCTTGATGCACAGAGTAGCTGGAAGAATCCCTTTGGCATACCGGATGCAAAAATTAACAGTTTAGGTGTTCAGTTGGGTGGGACTTATGTATCACCATTTGTTGATAGTGTTGCATTCCGGGGAAATCTAGAATTTGGTGATTTAGCTCTGGATACTGCCTTCTCAATCGATATTACCAATCTTGATAGATTTGCTTTGGAATTAACTGCGAAGCAACCAGTCAGCTTGGCTACCCTTTGGGCTGGTGGGCCAATTGGCTCTTATGCCCTTAAGCAATTGGGTAAGAAAAGCGAGTTTTTCCAAAAAGCCGAAACTTTTTTGAAGGATACTTTAAATGTAAAGATTGTATCTATCGATGGATCTGATGCAGATACAGAAATCGATCCACTCGTCAAGATGGTACCTTTCCCCACAACAATTGCTGGGAAGACATTAACACAAGGTCTTGGGATTAATGGCGAAATAACAGCTTGGGGACAAAAAGCCAAGCTCAATCTTAACGCTAATCCCTACGATACAAGTAATCCAAGTTTAGAGGGGTCTTTCCAGCTTTCTGCAATTGACTGGGGTTTTTTAAAGTTGACAGGAGTAAAAGGTGGCAGCGATCCTTTGAAATTAGCAATCAAGGTATCTCCCACTGAACAATATCTTAGAGCAGACGGGAAACTTGTACTTTTTGGGGCTGAAGTTGCTAAAGCAAACGTTGAGTTTACTCCCACTAGCGCCAAAGTCAAAGATTTTGTTTTGAATTTAGGAGCTGTAGCCCTAGATATTAACGATTTTTCAGTTGATATTGACAAGCAGACGGCCAGTGGATCGGGTTCGGTGAAGATTTTTGGGCGAGAAGTTGCCGGAGCCAAAATTAATGCGGATAGAAATGGGCTAAAAGTTCAAGGAAATCTTGACTTATTCGGAGTCTTATCAATCGAGAACGCAATAATTGATATTAAAAGTCCCACCGATATCAAAATCGGAGGGACAGCTAAAATCTTGGGTCAAAATTTAGGCAGTGCCGACATCAGCCTACAGAATGGCCAGCTAACAGTTAAAGGTCGAATAGGCTACGATCTCAAGCTCGTTGGCAATGTTCAGGCAGACCTTGAGATTACCTCAGATGGTACACCTGGTGGTTCCAAGGTAAAGGTAGGTTATGAGGCTGGGCCGCTCAAAGGTGACTTTACCGTGTCACTAGCTCCGCTCACAAGTATCGAAAATTTGTTGGACCAGGTGATGGGCGGTGCCCTGGGTGCAGTAACTGAGGCTGTAAATAAAGCCATTGATGCTGTCGCTAATGGAATTAATAGTGTTACATCAGGTGTACTCGATACCTTTACTAAAATAGGTGACTTTTTTGAAGGTGCGTTTAACAAACTTCTTGGCAGCATTTTTGGCGGCCCGTCGGATGGTCCTAATAACGAATGGCTGGGTGACGGAAATAACAAATATGACGCTATCGGGGGTGATGACTATATTCGAGGTCAGGGTGGAGATGACCATCTCATCTTGGGGTCGGGGAATGACACAGGAGAAGGTTGGTCGGGCAATGACCGAATCGAAGGTCAGGATGGCAATGATAGGCTGAACGGCGACGAAGGAAATGACCTGTTAGCAGGTGGTAGGGGCAGCGACACTCTCAAAGGTGCGGATGGTGACGATCTTCTCCAGGGTCAACAAGATGACGATTGGCTGGAGGGCCATAATGGCAACGACAAACTCGAAGGCAATGAAGGCAGAGACACACTTGTTGGGGGTTCGGGTTCTGACTTCCTTTATGGTAATGCTGACGATGATCTCCTGTACGGTTATGAGGGTGCGGACTTGCTTGATGGTGGCGATGGTAATGACACCCTAAATGCTGACCAGGATGATGACCGTGTTTTTGGTCAGAATGGCAATGATTTGATGAAAGGTCAGGATGGCAATGACGAACTGCACGGCTATCAGGGTAATGACACCATTGAGGGCGGAAATGGCAAGGACGTTCTCTTTGGTCAGGGAGATAACGACTTCCTCCAAGGTGGAGATGGGGATGATGTTCTCTATGGCGAAGACAACGGAAAAACGGGAGGAAACTACGACGGTAGCAACGACAAAGACACACTCGAAGGTGGAAATGGTAAGGATACTCTCTTCGGCGGTTTGAGTGACGATTTGCTCCTTGGTGGGAATGATGATGACATTCTTAGCGGTGAAGCTGGCAATGACATCCTCAAAGGAGAAGCAGGAAACGATTTCCTCGACGGTGGTGGCGGCAACGACTCTCTAAACGGCGGGAGCGATAATGATACGCTCTTTGGTCGAGCGGGCAAAGACTTCCTTGAGGGCAATGGTGGCAAGGACTACCTTTATGGGGGTGAGGGCGACGATAAGCTCTACAGTCACGACGGCGATGACATCCTTAAAGGAGAGGGCGGCAATGATTTTCTCGCCGCTTGGACTGGTAACGATCTCCTCGATGGTGGAGACGGTAACGACTCTCTCTATGGTGAAGCAGATAACGATACCCTCTCTGGCGGAAATGGCAGTAATATCCTTGATGGAGGTGACGGTAACGATGTTGCCGACTACAGATTTGCTAGTGGTCCAGTTGAAGCTAGGTTAACCACTGGCAAAGCCCTGTTCTCTGGCAACTTAGATAACTTCATTTCGATTGAAAATATCATTGGTTCGGCTAATAACGACACACTGGTTGGTAATGCTGAAAATAATACTCTGTCTGGTCAATCTGGGAATGATGGCCTCTACGGTGAGATTGGCAACGATCTTCTCAGGGGTGATGAAGGTAATGACGAACTTCACGGATGGGAGGGCAATGACACCCTGGAAGGCGGAACTGGCAACGATACTCTCTACGGTCAACAGGGCGATGACTCTATCCAAGGTGGAGATGGCAATGACGCTCTTTATGGCGAAGGTAACGGATCGCCCTCTGGTACAAGTAGCAAAGATACCCTAAGCGGTGGTGCTGGGGATGACTCTCTCTTCGGTGGCGTTGGCGATGATTACCTAGATTCTGGGGAGGGCAGCGATACTATTGACGGAGGAGATGGCAACGATATCTTGCTCTTGACCGGTAAGAAAGAGGACTATAAGTTTACCGAGACAGCTACAGCAGTATGGCGAATTGTTGCTCCGAATGGCGATGTCAAAATCGTGACCGGAGTTGAGAATTTTGAGTATCGGCAATCTAATACAGATTTTGACCTCACATCAGTATTCGATCGCGATGTGATTGTCAACCGCGCGGGAGAAGTCACAGACAGCACACAAGCTCCACTGAGTACCGGGAATGAAACGCTACTCACTCAGTCCTTTGCAACGTTTAAAAACGGTGCGAATGGCAACGGTTTGCCTGACAACGGCTTTTTCCCAGCGAATAAGTACCATCCCGACGTTCAACTAGGCTACAACAACACCAATAACGGCAACAACGCCAAAGTTCTTACTAACTTGACACCCTTTAAGTTTGCAGTTACGCCCAACCAGTATTCAGAAATCCACCTGTTCGCTACCAGTACAAATGGCAAGGCTGGGATGTGGGTGACTTTTAACTATAGCGATGGCACATCCGTAGTCAAGATTGCCACTGTTCCCGACTGGTTTGATGAAATTACCGAAACATCGTCCGATTACTATCTGATCGACGGTATGGATCGGAGCAATGATACAACTGGAACAGCTTATACCGATGTCAACGATCCCGCCATATTCGGGTTCAAGTTCAATCCCAACCCAGCCAAAACGCTGCAAAGCATTAGCGTCTTTAAAACAAGCGATACCACCGCTAATTATCTGGGAGTGTTCGGAGCCACAGGTGTTTTAGTCAGCGCCACAAAGCAAACACTTAACACAGACACAGTAAGGACATACTACAAGAGTCGTGTCATAGACGGTTACATTGGTAGCGGTAAGGTGTTCTTCGATGCCAACTTAAACGGGATGTTGGATGAGGATGAACCCTTTACGATTACCAGGGCAGATGGCAGTATCGATCTGAATGTGGAAGTCGAAAAGTTTGATACCAACCAAAATGGTGAACTCGACTATACCGAAGGCCAGTTTGTTCTCATGGGAGGGATGGACATCCTTAGCGGGGTGGATGCTGCAACGGGTTTGCCGATGGCTACGCCACTGACTTCGACTCTGGAGTCAACGGTTGTGACACCTTTAACGACGGCGATCGCCTCTATGGTGCAGCAAGGCCTTGACCCAGCAACAGCGGAAACTCAGGTGAAAGCAGCATTAGGACTGCCCGCAGGAGTTGATTTAGGTAGCTACGACCCCTTAGAGGCGATCGCCAAAGGGGACGCGAATGGTGTATCGGTATTCGGCTCGATGATTCTGGTGCAAAACACGATCGTCCAGATAGCGAAATTCATCAAGGGGGTTTCGGAAACAGAAGTTGCTCAACTCGCATTTAGTGGTATCGGGGCGATCGCCAATCAACTCAAGGGTGGCGCTGCTGTAGATTTAGGGAAAACAGAAACAATCTTGGCTATCCTTCAAGCAGCCATTACCAAAGCAGCACAGTCTGACCCCAAAATCAACCCGACACAACTGGCTGCGAGTGCGGCTGCTGCGGCTCAAATCATGGCTTTGGGCAATCAAATGGTCAAGGATCTCGTCGCTAGCGGTCGCCCCATCAAAGATATCGCTCTTGACATCACCAAATTGCAGGCGGTGTCTGTAGGTCAAATTGCTGTCGGTTTGTCCGATTTGGCTGCGGGAACTGTGACTGTTGAACAGTTCCTTGCTAACAACACCAAAGAGGCGATTCTGGCTCGGCTCGAGAAGGTGAAGGTAAATGACCCCACTGTTCGCCCCGTTGTCGAGACGATCGATGGTAATAGCCCGATCGATCCAGAGGAACCTACCTCTGGCGAAATCGGCACCGAAACCGGCAGCGAAACCCCAACACCGATCGCTCCCACCCCACCGATCGCTCCCACCCCACCGATCGCTCTGACCCCATCAGTAACAGCCTCGGAAACACCCACACCATCGGAAACAGCCTCGGAAACACCAACACCATCGGAAACAGCAACTCCCACGCCAACAACTAATAACCTCTCAGACGATGAGTGCATCTGCGACAAAATTACCTATCCCAACTTAAACCGACCGAACTCGGTTGAAAACACCATACTCGGCACAGCCGGAATTCAGATAGGCACTGCCCAAAACGATGAATTACTAGGTAGCGATGCTGCCAACATATTCGAGGGCAAATCCGGGGATGACAACCTATACGGTGGTGCCGATAATGACATTATTAATGGCAACCAAGGCAATGACTTCATCGCCGGAGGCAAAGATGAAGATACTCTCTACGGAGATGAAGGAAGCGACATCATTCTTGGCGAGTCGGGCAACGATTTAATCTTCGGAGGCAAAGGCAATGACTTCTTACATGGCCGCGAAGGTATTGACATCATTTATGGCAACAAAGATGATGACTTCATCGATGGTGGTAAGGATAATGACACCTTATATGGAGGCAAAGGTAACGACATAATTCTTGGTAGTCAAGGTGATGACAATCTGTTTGGACAACAGGGTTCGGATACCATCTGCGGCGGTGAAGGTAATGACTTAATCAACGGTGACGAAGGAGCAGATATCCTGGGAGGGTGTGCCGGAAATGATACTCTTTTCGGAGGCGCAGACAACGATACTCTCACAGGTGGCAAAGGCAACGATATCCTTTACGGAGGCATGGGAAATGATAGTTTGATTGGCGGTAGCGGCAACGATATCTTTGCCTTAACAACTGGTCAAGGATTTGATATTATCGCTGATTTTACTCTGGGTCAAGATTTGATTGGATTAAGCGGTGGCTTGAGTTTTGGTCAGTTAGAAATAACTCAAAATACTCAGGGAACTCTTATTAAGAATCTCTTGACAGGGGAGCAGTTAGGTGTGATGGTTGGAGTGAGTGCCAATGCCATAACATCTGCTAATTTCATGCTGGTTTAGGAAAGGAAGGAAAAGTGCGATCGCCCTTAATACCAATTTTATATGAGGTTGCATAGAATCTGATCCCCCCTAACCCCCCTTATTAAGGGGGAGTAGGGGGTGGACAAGAGTTTGGTCAGAGTCAACCCCTACTCCCCTTATTAAGGGGGATTTAGGGGGAGCGAAATATATGCAACTTCACATTAAATTGGTATAAGTAAAAAAAGGGCGATCGCACTTAACCCAAATCAACATTTATCTGCGTTCATCGGCGTCAATCCGCCGCCATCTGCGGTTAAAATTTCATACCTACTATTACGGCAATTTCACTTCTGTCTCCTGACTGATAACTACTGGCGGCGACAAAGTAGGCTCAGGTTCTGCCACATTCAACTGACCGCCACAACAACGCAACTCGTAAAGTTTTGCATTAATTTGATACTCATATTGACTCAATAGCCTTGCATAAATATAGCCAGCTTTTCCATCCAAAAAGCCGAGCTGAATAAAATAAAATAAAATAAATCTGAGCATTGGTTTAAAAGGCAGCCACACCCAAACTTTTTTGAGAAAGCGTTTCCGCTGCACTGCATCTCCAAATAAGTGAGCGCCAATAGTGCCGCTGTCGTCGCGCCCTTCAATAATATTGTAATAAACGCGAGCTTCCCAATTGGAATAGCGGTTGTGCCGTTCTATCCAGTGAAATAAATCGCGGTAATCCTCGTGGATCATGTCATTTTTTAAGTAGCCGACTTGACCGGCTAAAATTACGTGTTCGTGAACTTCGTTGTCGCCAGTATTGGGGACGGATTCAGTGCCGAGGTTTTCGTAACGTCCTTTTTGATGCTTGAACAAACGCAAATTCCAGTCGGGATATCGGCCGCCATAACGCAGCCACTGACCTAAAAAGAAGACTTTGCGGTTGAGGTAGTAGCCGTCAAAATTGGGGTCTTCGATCGCCTGCGCGATTTCGTCCCAAAGTTCCGGCGGAATGCGCTCGTCGCAATCGACAATTAATACCCATTCGTTGCGAAAGGGCAGATTGTCCAAAGACCAATTTTTCTTTTTGGGCCAGCGGTTGTCGAAGTAAAACTGCACTACTTTTGCGCCGGTGCTGATGGCAATTTCTACCGTGCGATCGCTGCTTTGGGAATCAACCATGAAAACTTCATCCGCCCTAGCAATGCTGGCCAGACACGCTGGTAGATTAAGTTCTTCGTCTTTTGCCGGAATGAGAACTGAAACCGGAATCTTGGATGAACTAGATGTCATAATCGAGTGCTTGAACCTAAATGCGGTCGAGTTTTGGTGGATGAAATGCGATCGGCACAGCAGGGCCGACGACTTGAGCAGCGAGGGATATTGCCTATAGCCTAATGCCTAGTGGTCGATTTCGGTGCAAAAATCAGGCCGCGGATGGCTGCGCTCAAATAACCGATTTGACCCCAGGCAAAAACGAAATTTTCAAAGCGCAGCCCTGGATCTCTAATATATTTAAAAGCCTTCCAGACACCCCTCAATATTCTTTCACCCCCCCGCCCAAGCTGAGCAATACCGGCTCGATCGGACAATTGTTCGCGATAACACTCGCTGATGCCTTGCCACCACCCGCGCTCTAGAAACCAAGCTTTGTTGAGCCTTTCTGTCGCGACATGGTGAAGCACCAGGGCCTCCGGTAGATAAACTACTTGCCAGCCTAACTCTAAAGCTAATTCTGTGGCTCGCAACTCTTCATTTGACAGCAACTTTTTGCCAACTCTACCGAGTTTGACATCGAAGCCGCCAATTTGTTCGAGAAAAGCGCGCCGGATTGAGTAGTTTACTCCCCTGGGAGTCAAACCGGCAGCAGTCACGTATAGGTAAGTATCGCCTAAATCGTATGATCCCAAGTTCTGGGCCAATCCCGGTGACAGCCATTCGGGCGGGCTGACTCCCGAAGGCCAGAGCAAATTTACTTTGCCACCAGCTACGGCGAGTTTTTGATTGCTTTGATAAGCCGCGTGCAGCACCCTGAGCCAATTCGGCTCAGCAATAGCGTCGTCGTCTAGATAAGCTAATATTTCACTGCAAGCTTGCTTAGCGCCGGTGTTCCGGGCTACTGACAGACCGATTTCGGGTTCCCAGACGTACTTGAGGCGCCGATCGCCCTGTCTTGTTTCTACCACCTCGCGGGTGCGCGAAGTCGAACTTTCGGGGCTTGCATAATCGCTAGAAGCGTTATCCACTACTACTACTTCAAAGTTGTCGGGAAAATCCTGTACCAGCAAGCTGTCGATCGCCCCACCTAAATAGGCGGCGCGATTGTGGGTGCAAATAATCGCTGATATCTGAGGACGATCTGGCATAAATAACAGCTTGGGAAATACGGGGGTTCTCGATCGACTTACTCTGATATTGTCTCATCAATGCTATTATCGCTTAAAAAGCATTTGGTAGTTTGCCGTTTAAATCATAATTGGTAATGCGTAATGGGTAATGGGTAATGCGTAATGGGTAATGGGTAATTGGTTATTGGTTATTGGTTATTGGTTATTGGTAATGGATAATTGTGTTTAATCCTTGGTATGCGACTGCTGACTAATGACTAATGACTAATGACTAATGACTAATGACTAATGACTAATGACTAATGACTAACTCAGAACGCACCACATCGAGACAATTAATCTTAGTAACTGGGCCGGCCCGAAGCGGCAAAAGTGAATGGGCCGAAACTCTGGCGGCGGGTTCTGGGAAACAAGTAATCTATGTGGCTACTGGTCAGGTTGATGAAGCAGATTTGGAGTGGGTTCGTCGCCTCGATCGGCACCGAAATCGCCGTCCAGTTGATTGGGCAACTCTAGAAGTGCCGATCGAATTATCGGCCGTTTTGCGAGCAAGCAAGCCGTCAGATTGCTTGTTGATTGATTCCCTGGGAACTTGGACGGCAAATCTTTTGGAAGAAGAAGCTGCTGTTTGGGCGACTACGCAGCAAGATTTGCTAGCCTGTTTGAAGTCGGCGGCGGCTGATGTAATTTTGGTAGGGGAAGAAACCGGATGGGGTGTTGTGCCTGCTTATCCGGCGGGGCGGCTGTTTCGCGATCGCCTCGGCACTCTCGTGCGCCACATCGGGGCGATCGCCGATACTGTTTATCTCGCCACCGGAGGTTACGCCTTGGATCTAAGAGCTCTGGGTACCCCGCTGCCACCGATCGCGAAAAATTAACAGCCGGAGTCGCGATCGACAAGGGAGAAAAAATATCGGTTTCCCGATGGACAGTTTTAACTAAAAATCAGGTAGAATTTTAATTAAGATAGAAAATTCAAGACTCACATAAATTAGTCAAAAAACATACTCAGTAGGGGGACAGCTCAACAATTTGACTGACATGAGGAATAGCCAAATTTTGAAATTATGTAAAAGATAAAATGTCTCTTAAGAAAGAGTAGTAATTTCCAATTAAAAGTCTAAAATAATCAATTAGTTGAAGGGTTGACTAAAAGTTATGGCATCAGATAGTGAAGTAAGAAAATATATTGCTTACTGGTTTCAGTTAGGCAAAAAAGTATTAATTCGCAACGGTTCCGAAGCGCTGCAGCCCAAATTGGTAAATGGGGGCGATCGCTACAGCCAGGAATTTGAAGACTGCTGGCAAAAAATCATCTCCCGCGACAGCGGAGACTGTTACCTCGAAGGCACAAACGAAACAATTGCCCAACTGCTGACGCCAGCTTGGGAAATCAGTCCCTGCGCGCGCTGCGCTATGCCCGTAGTGTTCAAACAAACCGGAATGCCCCCGGAGTTCTGTCCCTGTCACGACTTACCGAACTGGCCCGATACCGAAATGCCCCAACCTCGATCGCCCGTCAGCAGCCAATCGCAACTATCAGGCCTTCGCGATCGACTCCAAAGATCCAGTGGCGAGTAAGTATATAAGAAGGAAGAAGGGTCTTCTTCCTTAAATTGTTACAATATATTTACAATGCTTCACACTAGGTCTGATTTATGAATGTCAAGACAGTATCGCCAGCCTCCCCGCCAACTTATGTAAATTCAGGGACTCAGGCTGTACTCGGCAATCTCCAAGATGCAAATACAATTCCCCTGCAAGCAGTACCAGTATCACTAGAGACGGAACTCGTAACGGACGATCGGCTCAAATCAGCCAGAGACATAGCTTTCGAGTTAGCCGGAGATGCTGTTCGGTACGATCCAGTGGCGATCGCAGCCCTGTACCGAAATCGCCCCCTACAAGTCTGGGGAAGGCTGTCGAGCGTTGTTTGGACATTTTTTAGCTTTGCCTTCAGTGTGTGGTTCGACGGCAAAACAGGTCGTACCGCCACCAACGAAAAGCGTCGCGCCGTCCGACTGCGAGAAATTCTCGGCCAACTCGGCCCAGCTTTCATCAAAATCGGGCAAGCACTTTCAACACGCCCCGACTTAGTACCGCCAGTATATTTAGAAGAACTAACCACGCTGCAAGACCAATTGCCAGCATTTCCGAACGAAGTAGCATATCAATTCATCCAAGAAGAATTGGGAGCCCACCCCAAAGACATCTACGCAGAAATCAGCCCAGATCCGATCGCCGCAGCATCTCTCGGACAAGTCTACAAAGGCAAACTCAAAACCGGAGAAACAGTCGCAATCAAAGTGCAGCGACCGGGTTTAGCCGAAAACATCGGCTTAGATATCTACATCCTGCGGCGTCTTGCAGTTTGGGCACAAAACAACTTCAAAATAATTCGCAGTGACCTCGCCAGCATTATGGACGAGTTGGGCGAGCGCATTTACGAAGAAATGGACTACACCCACGAAGGTCAAAATGCCGAACGGTTTGCCCAACTCTACGGCCACATCAAAGACATTTATGTTCCCAGCATCTACTGGGAATATACCCGCCGCCGCGTCTTAACAATGGAGTGGATCACCGGCATCAAACTTACGAATTTAGAGGCCGTTAAAGCTCAAGGAATCGATGCTCCTTACTTAATTGAAGTGGGGGTGCAATGCTCTCTCCGACAACTTCTCGAACACGGTTTCTTTCACGCCGACCCGCATCCCGGCAATCTTTTGGCAACTCCTGATGGTCAATTAGCTTATCTCGATTTCGGGATGATGAGCGAAGTTAAACCTTATCAGCGATACGGCTTGTTGGAAGCGGTGGTGCATTTGGTGAACCGCGACTTTGAAGGTTTGGCAAAAGATTATGTCAAGTTAGAGTTTTTAACGCCAGACACCGATTTGACGCCAATTATTCCAGCTTTGGCCGGCGTGTTTAACAATGCTTTGGGTGCTAGCGTTGCCGAACTCAATTTCAAAAGCATTACTGACGAACTTTCGGCGGTAATGTACGAATATCCTTTCCGGGTTCCAGCTTACTATGCTTTGATTATTCGATCGCTCGTTACGTTAGAAGGGATTGCCATTAATGTCGATCCAGAATTCAAAGTGTTGAGCAAAGCTTATCCTTACGTTGCAAAACGGCTGTTGAGCGACCCCGCACCGGAATTGAGAGCATCCCTGCAAGATTTGCTGTTCAAACAAGGCGAATTCCGCTGGAACCGCTTAGAAAACTTGCTCAACAATGCCCGCGAGAGCGAGGATTACGATGTCAGCAAAATCTTGAACCAAGCATTAGAGTATTTATTTTCCGAAAGAGGAGATTTCATTCGCGATCGTATTGTCCTCGAATTAGTCAAAAGTCTCGACACACTTTCCAGCAATGCTTTTGCTAACGCCAAAGCAGTCGTCGGCGAATGGTTTGGAGTCAAGGCAAATCAACCTGTGGTTTCACAAACAGAAAAAAACAATCTAGAACACATCAAACGGATTTGGGATATTTTGCAATCAACTCCGGGTTTTGACGGGACTAAAGTATTGCAGCTACTTCCGCAGTTGTTGGTGAAACCCGAAGTGCAGAATATGGGGCAGAAAGTAGTCGGCGGTTTAGCTCAAAGAGCCGTTGCTAGGGTAATTCGCGAGTTTTTGCTTTCCCAGGAACCGGATGCGATTCCCGTGAATGGAAGCTATGCTAAAACTTCGCCTCAGTTGTCTTTACCTGCGGCGAAGTAGTTATATCATGTCAGGTGAATTGACCATAATTCCTGTAGGGGCGGGTTCACCAATATCTACAATAGAAACGAGAAATTCTGTAAACCCGCCCCGGCTTTTGAGCGTGGTCGATCGATCATGATATTAAATTGGGAGATTGGGATTTTTTGACCGCAGATATTAGCAGATAAACGCAGATGAACGCAGATGAAATGTCGTCTGCGTTCTTTTAATTAAGCTTGAATCCTTTAGCGGCTAATTGCTGGCGGAGACTCTGAATCATTACGCGATCGAGAGTATTTTCCCCACTATTGTTACTAGATTGGCGCTGTTGTTCAATATATGCTGTACGCTTTTGAGATAAGTCGCGGATTGTCTTTTTAATCGCTTCTCTTTCGGTTTTCTTTCCAGCTACATATGCTCTTTTTTCTGTTAGCGTCATCCCTCGCATGATTTCTGGTAAATTATCATCTGATATTGCCTCTAGTTTAACTGTTCCGTTTTCGAGAGCATCCAGCAAGTCCCAAGAAGCATTATCATAGTATTCAGAAGCTTTGGAGGCACTACGCGAAGCAAAACTTGTGCCAGAATTACTATCTTCAACAGCCTGACGTTGTTGTCCGATTCTTCCTTCTCTACCGTAGGGAATGTAGGTTTGATTAAGTTTAGTATTCCAAGTAGAAATTTCGTCGTCGTAAGGAGACTTAATTACCACAATTTGTTGGTTTTGATTAATGTTGAAGCTACTGCCTTTTGCTAACTCTGCTCCTGATACCCAAAGTTGTCGCTCCTGACTTTCTGCTGAACCACAGTAGATTGTATTAACGAGAGTATCTCCTTTAACCGCGAGATTGACCGACTGATTCCAAACTATTGGGCCTTGATCGAATGGTTCATTACCCGCAATAAAAATCACGCGAAAATCTTCCTGATTTTTACTCCAGTTTAATTCTTGCATTGCCGAACGAATTACCCAGCCAGCATATTCTTGACCGCCGTTGGTTTTGATACTAAATAGCTTTTCGGAAACTAAATCTAATTCAGGAGTAAACCCAGTTAATAATCTCACAAAACCTTCGGAGGAAGGTAAGCTGTCATTACCATAATGGTAGAGAGCAACTTCTAACTCTGGCACTTCGCCATCTTTGGTTACTTTAGTTAAAAAATTAACAATTTGCCAAAGTTGAGTACGAGTCTGGTCAATCAATCCATCCATACTATTACTGGAATCTAAAAGGATGGCTATCTGAATTTTTGCTTTGGCGAAAGCTGCTGTGGGAGAACATAAGATACTTAGGGTTAAAGCTGTAGTGAATAAAATTCGAGTTAGTTTCTGCATGAAATTTTCTGATTTGTTAATAGTCAGGACTGACGCACTCAATGGCTGTGTGGCAAGGGTTTGAGCTTCTTCGCAACCCAGAGCGAATGACAGCATTACGTTTTCCCAATTATAGTCATTCCAAAATAGATTTAATGACTGATGTCAAGTAACTTGTAACAAGATTTTACATTTGTGATTAATTCCAGTCATGGACGCAAAAAAGCCGATTTATCCCAAAAATCGTGGATTGATTCGAGATCTATTGACGTATAAACCTGGTTTTTTGCTCGGTGTGCATCCAGAACTGACTTAAAGAAAAATATCCACAAACAAAAACCAGGTTTATTCCATAAACCTGGTTTTTATGTATTCGATAGATGTCCACTTATCTAGGATTAATCAGAGCTAGGAATGACAATCCTCTCCTTATAGCTTCGCTCGCGCGTACTTCGTCATTTCCCTTCTTACTGATCGGGGTGAGCTCGGTAGTTTTATGCAAAACTCTCCAGTTTTTTTGGTCGAGTTTGGCAAAGACTGGGTGAAAGTACGGAATAACGGGTGTTTTCGGGATTTAAGGGCGATCGAATCACGCGCTTCCCCACATTCCGGCAGGGAATGAATTCCCCGCCTCATAGCCAAAGTCCTCTGAAAGAGGACTGGTAAATTCTTCAGTCGGCGACCGACGACTTTCGCTTTGAGGCTCTTGTTTCAACCCCTGCCGGAGTTCGGGATTGCGAGATAGCCGGATTGCGCGATCGATCTGGTTGTGAACACCAAAGATCGATCGCCCCTAAAGCCTTTTTGTTCTTCCTATTTACTTATCGGGGTGAGCTCGGTAGTTTTATGCAAAACTCTCCTGTTTTTTTGGTCGAGTTTGGCAAAGACGGCGTGGAAGTACGGAACCACGGGTGTTTTCGCGATTTAAGGGCGATGTTACGCACTGGTGGTCAGAAACCGGGTTTTTCGCAGAATACTTCGTTACAAACCTGCATAAATCGCAAAAACCCGGTTTATGCAGGTTTTGATGCGTCTTAACAAAAATTCACATCTAATTCAACTGCCCAATCCACCGCACAGCAAGACTTTCAACAATCCTCTGAAAAAATTTTCTGAATTTCGCATAAATTCCCCCAACTCACCCTGATAAGTAAATGTAGGAAAAAAGTTGCGGCCGCACTTAACTATGACTGATAAATCCAACCCCTCCGAGGGAGAAGACCACTTATCCGACGAATCCGATGCTGTTGGGTGCTCAGTAAAATCGGAAAAGTTCGATCGAGATCCCGCACACCAGCAAATCGTCGAACTCGTCACCAAAGCTTGCCAGCAGCCCCCCGGCAGTATCAGGCGAAGTCGTTTCTTGAATCAACTAATTCGAGAGATTCTCAAATCCGGCAAACTCAGGAAACCAAAAACACCTTACTATGAAGAGGCATTGCAAGAAACCTGGATCTATCTCAATCGAAATTTATGTGAAGCTACCACAGCAAAACGACCTTACGATCCAGAAGAAAGCCTGATTACTACTTGGTTAAATAGCTATCTCGAAAGGCGGCTTTTTGATTGTCGTCTGGCCCCAATAAAAGAAAGTGACACACCAAACCGCCGTCGAATAGCGTCCTCAGAAGGAAAACAAGACGAAGAAACTATCAATCCCATTGACTATCTCGCCGCCGATTATGATGTAACTTTCTATTTGGACGAACTTCTCGCATGGATAGAAACCGATCCCAATAACGAGTTGAAAAGCAGACACGTTAGAGGAAAACCGCAGATAAATTGTCAAGTTTTATTGCAGCGCAAGTGTTTGTACGGTCAAAGTTTTCCAGAACTCGCCAAAGAGTTTGGCTGCGCGCATTCTACTTTATATCAATTGTTCAACAATGACTGCCGTTATCTGCTGCAAAAATTTTGCGAAGACCAAGGATATCAAACTTTAAATATACCAGGAGTGTACCAGAACAATGAACCATAACAACCTTTGGGAAATCGAATATTTGCCGATGCCAATTACTCAGAAGGCACTGCAAGTTGCTCAGCAGTTTGCCACCCAACAGCGCCACCCGCAAAGGCACGAGCAAGTTTATCTCAATACTTTGGCAGTGCTGGCAGTTCGCGATTATCTAAAAATTATCGATATTGAAACGGATTTGACTGAATGCGATAGTTGGAATCCCGTAACTCGCCTGTTTGCAGATGCGGGAGATTTGTATGTTAAAGGATTGGGAAAAATCGAGTGCCGTCCAATTAACAATCGGCATCAAAATCCAGAAAAAGGCAACCAGAATTCATCGGCCCATCCGCCTGAGATTTGCCCGGTGCCGGTGGAAGCAAGGGCAGAACGCATTGGCTATATTGCTGTAGAAATTGATGAGGAGGAAAAGGAAGCGAGATTGCTTGGTTTTTCTCCAAATGCGGATGCGGGGGAATTAGTATTGAGCGAATTGCATTCCCTGGATGATTTCTTAGAGCACCTCGAACATTTGTTGGAATCTAAAATTAACCTCAGTCAGTGGTTTATGAATGTATTTACGGCTGATTGGCAGCCTTTTGAAGCAGTATTTAACCAGCAGGCACAAACTTCTCCTGTTGAGATTGAAAATCCGGTTGAATCTAATTTAGGCAATTGGTGGCAAAATTTTGTAGACAGATGTTTGCAGCAATTGGATCGAGGTAAACAAAATTTAAAAAACCTGATTTCTCCTGACGAAACCCCCAGTTTTGCATTACGAGGAGGTGGAAATTCGAGAGAAGAATCTGCGTTACACGGCAGTCAAAGTAGCATCAATAGGTTTCCCGAAGCCGATGTCACGCGGGCTAAGTTGATTGACTTGGGAATGCGGCTGGGAAGGACAACGGTGGCTTTGTTGGTGGCGATTGCTGAAGAGAGCGATCGCACTGTCAGAGTTCACGTTCAACTGCATCCGGCGATCGGAGAACGTTACCTGCCCCAGAATATTAAACTTTCCTTAATCTCCGACATCGGTAAAAATCTAACCGAGTCACAATCAAGGATTCAGGAGAGGTACATTTTGCTGAAGGATATTGAGGTAGATCGAGACGAGAGTTTTAGTATTCGAGTAGCTTTAGATGATTTCAGCGTCACAGAAAATTTTGTGGTATGATATCTCGATTAACTCTATTCGCGTCTAATTTATGAGCTTAAGATTTATCTTGGGTTTAGGGATTGGGGATTTACACAAGGGTTTTCCCGACATCACAGGGGAGTTTCAAGAAAACCAAACAACTGTTCATAAATTTAAAGGAAGTTTGCCACCAGCCCCGGAAGTTGATGATCTGCAAAAAAGATGGCAACTTATTTGTCGTGCGGGAAAATCTAGCAACATCCTTTCTAGAATTAAAGTTAAGGCTACAGGGACAACCAATATTTCTGAAGATAATCCTCAATTGATCTATCAATATTTGAATGAATCTATGAGGCTGTGGCTGAGTAGTGAGGAATTTTATGCGGGAATTGAGCATAATTTTAGAAATGTAGTTGATGCGTTTGGTGGTCGAGATCAGTGCTTTGAAGTATTTCTCGAAATCAAAGATTCGGAAAATTGGCATCTGCCTTGGGATGCGTGGAAATTTCGCGAAGATTACAAAAACTGTGAAATAATTAAAAGTCCCTCCCAGTATAGAAAAGCTCTCAAAAAGGCAACTACCGGCGGAATGCCTCTGCCTTCGCGAGGTAGAATTTTATGTGTCTCCGGTAATAGTGAGGGACTAGATCTGAAACAAGATGAGAAAAGTCTTCAAAGGTCTTTGGGCGATCGCTGCGAGTTACAATTTATTCAACAACCAACCCCTCAACAGTTGCGAGATCATCTTTCACAGGATGAAAAAAACTGGCAAATTTTGTATTACGGCGGACATAGCGATAGCAATTCTGTCAATGGATGGCTCCATATCAATCAAGCAAATTGCGATAATAATGTCACAATAGACTATTTAAAAGAGGGCTTAGAAAAATCAATTTTTCAAGGATTGGAGTTGCTAATTTTAAACTCGTGTTCGAGCCTCCAATTGGCAGCAGATTTAGTAGCGGGAGGATTGCCTTTACCGTCAATGATTGTGATGCGTGCGCCGATACCAGATAAAATTGCTCACGATTTTGTTAAGTCTTTATTCGGATATTTAAGCAAAGAATATCCTTTGTTTTTAGCAGTACGAAAAGCTAAGGATTATTTACAGAAGTGGGAATCTGAGTTTCCCGGTGCGAGTGCGATACCAGTGCTCTGTCAGCAGCCAACTTTTGAGGGGTTGACTTTACTGCAATTAAAGCACGCGCGGCGCAGCTATCCCGTCGGGAATCGCCTGCTTGTGTCTGTGGCAGATGTTTTGGGTGATACTGGGGGCGATCGCCGAAACAACGATATCTCTATTTTTATTTCTAATTTGATGCAGCGCCTGGGAATCGGTTTAGCTACTACCGCTAGCAGTTATATGTTAATGGGCCCGATACTTGCCCCAGTTGCTAATCAAATTGGCATGGAAAACCACCGTCAAAATAAACCTTTAATTGCGAAAACATTCTACAAATTAGCAAGTTTAATTAACCTAAATTATGCACAGCCTTACTATAATTTAGCTATGTTGTGCGACGAATTGAATGACGATAGAGGTGCGTTAGAGGCAATGCAAAATGCTGTATTGCGAGGACTTCCTGATGCTTCTGCTCAAATATCTAAATTATTCATTCGCAAGGATAAACATCAAGCAGCTTTAAAAGCGATCAACCTTTGTTTAGAGCACGCTAAACACGACGGAGTAAAAGCTGCTTGTATCAAAAATCGCGGCTGGATACGGTTCAAAGAACAGCAGTATGACGATGCCGAAATAGATTTTCAAACAGCAATTGGATTGAAAGAGAATAGCCCGGAAGCTCAGTGTTTTTTAGCACAGGTTCTGGAAACTAAAGGTAAGCCCCATGAAGCGTTAGAACACTGGAAAAAAACGATTAAATATTCTAAATCTAGCGTACCAGAACAAGATAAATGTATCCAAACTGCCAAACAACATTTACGAATAAAAGGAAATATAAGATGAAAATCAGGATTGCAGTTTTTATAGCTTTAAGCTCGATCGCAACTACCGCCCTAGCAGCGAGTAATAGAATATCCAACGGACTGATTATCCATAGTAGCGGGGAAGTTGCGATCGATCGCCAAGACGGCCGAATTGTCCGCCCTACCAGCGGTACGCCGCTTTATCCGGGAGACAAATTGCGAACCGCACAAAACGCCCAACTGACGATCCAATGTGCAGATTGGGGAATTAAGTCGATCGCACCGGGTGAAAATCAATTGAATAGCTGTTTGTTAGCCAAAGAAGAGTCGAAATCTGATTGCAGCACCGACTTGGTTAAATGTCCCGATCGCGGCGACGATAAAATTGCTTGGAATAGCGCGCCAATTCCTTATATAATCAGTCCGCGGCGGACGAAATTGCTCGACAGCAAGCCAATTTTGCGGTGGAATCCGGTTGCGGGTGCGACTAGCTATAAGTTGAGCCTCCGCGAAAATGGAGCGAAATTAAACTGGGAAATGACTGTTAGCGGTACTGAGGCTGTGTATCCGGGGGAACCAGCGCTGAAACCGGGTGTTAGGTACCGATTGATTGTCGAGGCGAATACGGGCGCTTCTTCTGAAAGTGCTGTGGGAGAAGGAGATACAGAGTTTAGCTTGCTGGATGAGAAGCAGGTTCAGGCTGTTAAGGATGCGGTTGGGGCGATCGACAAACAAGTACCTAACGAAAACGCCAAAAAATTAGCAATTTCTAGCATTTATCTTAACACAAACTTGATAGCCGAAGCAAGAGAAATTTTAGAAAATTTACAAGAAACTGGCATGGAAACACCGCCCATTTATCGCACGTTGGGCGATTTGTATCTAGAAAAGCTACAACTGGTTCCCCAGGCTGAAGTCTACTATTCCAAGGTGATTAATACGGCGAAACCTGACGATATTGAGGAGTTGACAGCCGCTCGATACGGATTGGGGCAAGTTCATTCAGCGATGAGAAATAATCTGGAAGCTATGAAATATTTGCGAATGGCAAAAGATGGATATACAACTTTGGGAGATTTGCCAATGGTGGAAAAGGTAGATAAGCAATTGCGAGATTTGCAAAGGAGGGAACAGAGGAAATAGTAAATTGCTGATGAATCTACGCTCGCAATAACCAAAATTCGTAGGGGCGGGTTCGCGAGGGATTTTGTCACCCACAAATAATCTTTATAAACCCGCCCGCACCCAACCAATAACCCCAAACAACATCAATTCGTAGGGGCGGGTTCGCGAGGGATTTTGTCACCCACAAATAATCTTTATAAACCCGCCCGCACCCAACTAATAACCCCAAATAACATCAATTTATATGGTTAAATTCAATGAATTATTAATATTTGGGTGGGGTGGGGGCGGGTTTTTACGATCCGTCGTTGGGTGTCATATATTTCGGTGAACCCGCCCCTACAGGATTGTGATATTATAATCTATTGGTAGATGAATCTACGCTCGCAATAACCAAAATTCGTAGGGGCGGGTTCGCGACTAATTTTGTCACCCCCAAACAATTTTAATAAACCCGCCCCCCCCAACAAATAACCCCAAACAACATCCCCGCCAACGGGTTAAATTCAATGAATTATTAATATTTGGGTGGGGTGGGGGCGGGTTTTTACGATTCGTCGTTGGGTGTCATATATTTCGGTGAACCCGCCCCTACAGGATTGTGATATTATGTATTGTTGGATGAATCTACGCTCGCAATAACCAAAATTCGTAGGGGCGGGTTCGCGAGGGATTTTGTCACCCACAAATAATCTGTAAAAACCCGCCCCTACCCAACCAATAACCCCAAATAACATCAATTTATATGGTTAAATTCAATTAATTATTAATATTTGGGTGGGGTGGGGGCGGGTTTTTACGATTCGTCGTTGGGTGTCATATATTTCGGTGAACCCGCCCCTACAGGATTGTGATATAATATTCGATATTGTATTGATTACAAAAAAAATATGAAATACAATCCCGATATCCATCATCGCCGTTCTATTCGTCTACCAGGATATGATTATAGCCAACCGGGTGCATATTTTGTGACAATTTGTATCTGGCAACGTCAGTGTTTATTAGGTGACATTAAAGATGGAAATATGCTCTTAAGCTGTTACGGTCAAGTGGTTAACTTTAATTGGTTTAATCTCAAGACAGTATATCCTCATATTGAATTAGATTTTTTTGTCATTATGCCGAATCATATTCATGGAATTATCCTCATAAAAAATCGGGATAAACGTCACGGCTTATCGGAAATTGTGAGAGGCTTTAAAACATTTTCTTCCCGTCGGATAAATCAACTGCGTGGTGTTTCAGGAATCCAGCTATGGCAAAGGGGTTATTACGAACATATTATTCGCGATGAGACAACGTTTGCAAAAATTCAGGAATATATTATCAACAATCCGTATAAATGGGAAACCGATGAAATGCACCCATCTAAAAAATTTTACAATTCCAATAAAATTAATATTAAATTAGATAACAAAAATGTATTGTTGATGAATCTACGCTCGCAATAACCAAAATTCGTAGGGGCGGGTTCGCGACTAATTTTGTCACCCAAAAACAATCTTTATAAACCCGCCCCAAACCAACCAATAACCCCAAATAACCAAAATTCGTAGGGGCGGGTTCGCGACTAATTTTGTCACCCAAAAACAATTTTAATAAACCCGCCCCCACCCAACCAACAA
>NZ_JAUBPT010000125.1:0-15882 GCF_036700905.1 Microcoleus sp. S13_C3
TCATGCACGGTTCTTAGGGGAGGGGAGAGCGGTGACGCTTGAACCTTACCCGACTATCCCCCCTCGACTCAACCAAAAGCCGGCCACTGAAGAAGGGGCTTTAAACCCAAGTTTCTGGTAAGTGTTACCAAAATTTCTGTTTTATAGGATAAAATTCTTTCTTTTACCTTCTATATTCTGCAGAAAAGTTGACGCTACCTCCTAAAAAGTTGTAGCTTTTGATGATAGGCGAGTCAAAGAAGGAGATTGTTCCCCATATTGCTCTACTGCTTCCCCTTTGATGCGCTAGGCGCCCCTAATCGGACGATTTGAGAAAGTGTGGCGTGTTGAAATTGCGAGCCTTTATCAAGTTGCAGGAGGTAAACTCAATTAAGTTCCTACTTTGGGACTGGCAGTTTCAAAAACTGTCCAACTGGAATTGGTGCAAGCCTGTCATGGAAAGAATATTAGTGGTGGACGACGAAGCAGACTGTCAAACAGTCTTAGCAATGTACTTGGAAAGTCAAGGATATCGGGTGGAATGCGCTAATTCAGGGGTTGAGGCGCTCTCGATTTTTGAAAAGGCCCCCCCAGATTTGGTAATTTCAGATGTCATGATGCCGGAAATGGACGGGTTTGAGTTTTGTCGCCGTTTGCGAACTACCCGTTTGGGACAGTTAGTCCCCTTTATATTTTTGTCGGGTCAAGGCGAGTTGGAGTCAAAAGTTGAAGGTCATTCGATCGGCGGTGACGATTATCTGGTAAAACCTTTTCAGTCTGAAGAAATTTTAGCTAAGGTAAAAGCGCAGTTAGAGCGCTCTCACCGGATTCACGCCGAAATTGTCCGACTGCTTCAAACTTCTAGCGGTAGGGCGGTGGAACCACCATTGGTGGCAGTATTGCCAGCACCTGCACCTTTGCCTTTAACACCAGCCGAGGAAAGAGTTTTTTGGGAAGTGATCCAGGGTTATACTAACAAACAAATTAGCGATCGGCTGTTTATTAGCCCCCGGACTGTGCAAGCTCATTTAGGCAGCATTTTCAGCAAATTACAGTTAGATAATCGTGCCCAGCTTGTGAGATTTGCCCTAGAAAGAGGATACAAACCACCTCAAACTTAGCTCGGATCTCAACTTAGGGTGCGCCAGCCAGGGGATTTTAGATTTTAGATTTTAGATTTTAGATTTACTCCACAGATGAATCTGGGAACTAGAGTCTAAAATTTTTCTTCCAAATTCAAAACACAATAAGGAAAATTAGTGCTCACGCAAACCCCCGGCCCCAAATTCGTACCTCGCAAGTTGGCACGTTCCAAATCAGCCTGCCGCACATTATTCGCCGCATCAATATTTGTCCCGGCCAATTGAGCGCGAGGAAGCCTAGTATTTGACAAAATAGCATTCTGCAAATTAGTATCCCGCACATCCGCGAAAGACATATCCGCTCCGCTTAAATTCGCACGATTCAAATTAACTCTAAACAGCAGCGAACGTCTCAAATCGGCATTCGACAAATTAGCTTGCAACAGATAAGCTTCCCCCAGATTCGCATTAAAAAGTTTAGCACCGCGCAAATCCGCACTCGTCAGATTCGCTCTCCCCAAAAAAGCATTAGACAAATCCGCGTTTCGCAGATTAGCACCATTCAATTCAGCCCCGTACATCTCGGCATTAACCAAGTTAGCATTGGCCAAATTAGCATCACTTAAATCCGCTTCCAACAAATTAGCTTCATAGAGATTTGCTCCGCTTAAATCGGCTCCTCTTAAATTAGCTCTGTACAAGCTAGCCTTGAACAAATCAGCATTTCTCAAGTCACAGCCTTCGCACTCTTTAGTTTCCAGCAATTGCCTAACATGATCTGGATTTTGAGCCTTAACCGGAACTGCCAGCCCAAACAAAGCTAAACTTGCCGTTACAGTTGCCAAGAGTTTAAGTTTCACAAACAAACCTCACTGCTACTTCAAACAAATTATACTAGCAAACTATAGACTTGAAACCCATATCCTTCTCTCTTTCCTCTTGCTCTGCGTTCTCTGCGCCCTCTGCGGTAAATATTCAAAAAAATGATTCGCAGCCAAGGATATAGACCCGCTTCCAGCAAGGCGGGCTTTGCCCGCCCTACTTAACTTAATTAAGCTTCATCTAAAGCAGCAACACCAGGCAATTCCTTACCTTCGAGCAGCTCCAAACTAGCACCACCACCAGTAGAAATGTGGCTCATTTGTTCACCTAAATTCAACTGTTCAACAGCCGCCACCGAGTCACCACCACCGATAATTGTGGTAGTACCAGTTTGAGTAAGTCCAGCCAAAGACCGAGCAATACCTTCAGTTCCTACAGCAAACTTCTCCATCTCAAACACGCCCATCGGCCCGTTCCAGATTACCGTTTTGCAATCGGCCAAAGCATCTTGGAAAGTTTTTACTGAATCCGGGCCGATATCCAAACCCATCCAACCGTCGGGGATGCTTTCTACAGGAACAGTTTGAGTGTTAGCCGCCGCATCAAACTTGTCAGCAACTACCACATCAGTAGGTAACAGAAAAGTAACTCCCCGTTCCTTCGCCTTAGCTTCCAAAGACTTAGCCAATTCCAGCTTGTCCTCTTCCACCAAAGACTTGCCCACGTTCAAGCCGCGAGCTTTGTAGAAGGTGAAAACCATGCCACCGCCCAACAGCAATTTGTCGCACTTTTCGAGCAGTTTTTCAATGACTCCAATCTTGCTGGAAACCTTAGAACCGCCGATTATAGCAGCTAAAGGACGCTGGGGATTGTCGATCGCACTGCCGAGATATTGCAGTTCCTTCTCCATCAAAAACCCAGCCACAGAAGGACTCAGATACTTAGTAACGCCCTCAGTAGAAGCGTGAGCCCGGTGAGCAGTACCAAAAGCATCATTGACATACAAATCGGCCACAGAAGCTAACTTCTTAGCAAATTCTGGGTCGTTTGCCTCCTCCTCTGGGTAGAAGCGGACATTTTCCAGCAACAGCACATCGCCATCTTGCATCGCGGCGACTGTAGCAGCGACTTCATCACCGATGCAGTCGTCAGTCTTTTTGACCTCTTTGCCCAACAATTCCGACAGGCGCACAGCAACCGGCGTCAAGCGCAACTTCTCCGTCACACCCTTGGGACGGCCGAAGTGGCTGCACAAAATCACCTTAGCGCCCTTGGACGCTAAATCTTGAATTGTCGGCAGAGCCGCCCGGATGCGAGTATCATCGGTGATATTGCCGTTGTCGAGCGGCACGTTAAAGTCCGCCCGCACCAATACCCGTTTGCCCGATAAGTCCGATGCCGATAAATTTGCTACAGTTTTTTTTGTCACAGGATTAACCTCCTAATATGTGTGTTTTTGTCGAATTCCGTTGAAATGGCGGCACTGGTAACTTGCACCCCGGCCTCGGACGCATTCAACCGCGCCCGTACAAAAAACGGAAGATGGAACAAACGGCACTGATTGGCTTAACCTAAACATTTTATCGGAGTCCGTGTCCCGGAGATGTGCAGTATGTTCAAGACAGTCTTATTTCCTGTAGATCAAAGCCGAGAAGCCCGCGAAGCTGCCGAAAAGGTGGTCAATATCGTAAAAACCTACGGTGCTCGCTTAGTTATTCTCTCGGTAGTCGAGCCCCCAGCCGAGGAGGCCGACGCCCCCGCGCGCGAGGTGATGACTTCCCCCGAAGCAGTCGCCAAACTTCTTTCTGAGGCCCAATCGATGTTTTCCCAGCAGGGAATTGAAGCTGAAATCATCGAACGGGAAGGCAAACCTGCTTTCACGATTTGCGATGTGGCGGACGAAATTGGGGCCGATTTGATTGTGATGGGCTGTCGGGGGATGGGTTTAACCGATGATGGGGCGTCTGACAGCGTTACCAGTCGGGTAATCAATCTGTCTCCTTGTGCAGTTTTGATTGTGCCTTAGTCAGTTGTCAGTTGACAGTTGACTGTTGGCAGTTGACGGTTGGCAGTTGACTGTTGGCAGTTGACGGTTGGCAGTTGACTGTTGACAGTTGACTGTTGACCGTTGGCAGTTGTCATTAAATCACTGACTATTAACAACTGACAACTGACCACTAACAACTAACAACTAACCCATAACAACTAACCCATAACAACTAACCCATAACAACTAACCAATAACAATAGTCAATAGTCAATAGTCAACAGTCAACAGTCAACAGTCAACAGTCAACAGTCAACAGTCAACTAACTAATGAAAATTCACTGGTATCCCGGTCACATTGCCAAAGCTGAACGGGCATTAAAAGAACAGCTAAAGCGGGTAGATGTGGTGCTCGAAGTCCGAGATGCCCGCATTCCATTGGCTACTTACCACCCCCAAATGCCGAGTTGGGTGGGCGGCAAGCCGCGAGTCTTGGTCATCAACCGCATGGATATGATTACGCCTCGATCGCGCGAGGCGTGGGAAACATGGTTTGAGGCCCAGGGGGAAACTGCGTATTTTACTAATGCCGAGCACGGTCACGGAGTAGACGCTGTGGCGGATGCCGTGCAGAATGCTGGGGTGCAGCTAAATAAAAGAAGGTTCGATCGAGGTATGCTGCCCCGTCCAGTCCGGGCAGTGGTAATGGGATTTCCCAATGTGGGAAAATCTGCTTTAATTAATCGGCTGTTAGGGCGGAGAGTGGTAGACAGTGCCCGCAGAGCTGGAGTAACTAAATCGCTCCGATGGATTCGCATTTCCGACGAAATTGAATTATTAGACGCCCCCGGAGTGATCCCCACCCGAATTAACAATCAAGAAAATGCCATAAAATTAGCTATTTGCGAAGATATTGGCGAAGCAGCTTACGACAATCAGGTAGTAGCAGCAGCTATGGTAGATTTGCTCCAAGGGCTGGAGGCGGCTGATGACACGTTGATATCACTATCTGGTTTCAAATCCAGGTATAAATTAGATGCAGCCTCTAGTAATGGTGAAGATTATCTGCACGAGGTAGCAAAAGACAGGTATAAAGGAGATGTCGAACGAACGGCGCGGCAGATGTTAAACGATTTTAGAACTGGTGTTTTAGGTCAACTTACTTTGGAGTTGCCGCCGGCTTGAGCAGACTCGTAACCTACAACTAATCAGAAAGGGTATTAAATAGAGAGTTGTTGACGCTGATAATGTGAACTTCGTCTCCTATGTGTAATGTCTTTTCTGGTGCTTGAGGTGCGAGTCGCGTGTTAACTATCAGCCGACTAAAGTGATTTAAATGCCCTTTTTTTACCAAGTCAGGCATGATTTCCTTCTGCTTGGCTGTTAGTATATTTTTTAAATTTAGATCGCTTGCTTGCGTCGCATAATTTCGCGTAGATAGGATACATGGCTGACCGGGATTAATAGTTTCAAATATTGCAGTCCCTATTTTCAACCTAACAATTTCATCGGCTTGTGGTAAAAGTTTATCTTCCCAAAAAGCCGGGACATCTCCTATTTCAATATTAGCTCGCAAGCGCTGGCGCATCTCGTTAACGCAAACTCTCGGAAACCAAGATGCAACTTCGGCAATTGTTTCGGTACTGATAATGCTTGGCCCTGGTGCAGCGGTATTGTCTGGAAAGCCTGTCAGCAAGTTTTCAATTAATTTGACAGGGAAACCGAAGTAGTTGCTCAACCAACATTCTATTCCCAAGCGTTCTCTATCTACATGAAAAAATATTTCTTGTTCGGTGCCTTGAATTTTCAGGCCGGCAATTCTCTTTTTGATGTCAAAGGATAAGCGTAGAAAACGGACTCCACTGTTGTGCTTAGTGTTAACCAATTCTCCTGCTGCATCGCAGATTGCAAAAGAGCGATCGCCTTCTAGAGCTCCGCTGGCTAGAATAGTTGCTTGACTGACTGCTATGCCGTCAAGGGACTTGACCGGATAGATATGAATGCTGGCGACGTAGGACATTTCGAGCCATTGATAAAAAATAGTCGTTTTAGATACATTCTAGCATCCCCTGCAGGTAGAAGGATGACGGCAGTTGACTTTACTAAATAAAATATGAATGAAAGAAAAATGGGTTACTTTTTTGAAGTTTACATTGTGCCGGAGCAGCTTGCAAAGAAAAATCCAAGAAGTCTGGCTGAGCTTGTGGTATATCTTAGGGTATAAATAGAAAAAATTGAACCTAGTTACAAACAATGAATGAAAGCGGAAGTAGAAGCATGATTTCGCGACGCAATTTAATGTTGAGGGCTGGTGCAGGGATGCTGGCGGCAAGCTTGGCACCTGCGTTTTTACAAGCCGAAGCAGCAAAGGCAGAGGCAATCTCTGGCATTACTCCCGACGGTGCTCTCAAGAAATTGATGGCGGGGAATCAACGCTACATTCAGCAAAAACGGACATTTCCCGACCAAGCTCGATCGCGAGTTGTAGAAGTAGCAAAGGGTCAACATCCGTTTGCAACCATCCTGGCTTGTTCTGACTCGCGCGTTACTCCCGAAATTATTTTCGACCAAGGATTGGGGGATTTATTTGATATCCGAGTAGCTGGCAATTTTCTAGACGATGTGGTTCTCGGTAATATAGAATATGCCGCCTTAGAATTAGGCGTGCCACTATTAGTAATTCTGGGCCACGAACGCTGCGGTGCTGTCAAAGCAGCTTTAGATGGCAAAGCTGTTCCGGGTCACATTAGCACTTTGGTGGCGGCGATTAAACCTGCAGTTGATTCGACCAAAGGTCAAAAAGGCGATGCCTGGGATAACGCAGTCAGAGCTAATGTGAAAATGAATGTAAATAAGTTACAATCCTCCTCGCCTATTTTAGCTAAAGCAGTGAAAGCGGGCAAGCTTAAAGTTGTTGGGGGCCGCTACGATTTGGATAGCGGCAAAGTAGAGATAATTGCTTGATTTTATTTCTTACATCTTATATCTTGCACAACTGTCAATAAAAAACTTGAGCGCGGGGTGCGGGCGGGTTTTTTAGTCTTTGGGTATCCTTTAAAGCTATTGGTGAACCCGCCCCTACAGGTTTTTGACGGAGGGTGCAAGATGTCAGTTACATTAAACCCATTTCTTGCAGTCCCCGGCGCAGGCGTTCTGCTTCAAAAGGGCGGCGCTGTTCGTGAAGGGCGATCGCTCTTTTGAATTCTGCTAAACTCTCTGGCATTTTGCCAATTTTTAGCAAGGCTACTGCCAAGTTTTGATGAGCTTCCGCGTGTTCGGGATCGATTTTAATCGCTTGTCGGTAATAGGCGATCGCATCTGCTAAATTTCCGGCTGCCTTCAGCGTCAGTCCCAAATTGTAGTGACCTACTCCAAAATTAGGGTCAATTTTTAAAGCTGCTTTGTAAGCTTGTTCAGCAGATTTCAAATCTCCTTCATCTTTGAGCAAATTGCCCAAATTATTGTAAGCGCCCAACTTGAGCGCCGGGATCACATCTGTATTAATTGCCGCTTGATAGTGTTCTTTTGCTTTAACAAATTGCTGCTGCTGGCGATAAGCAATTCCCAAATGATAGTTGAGTTCGTAAAGAATAGAATCATTAATGGCCTCCGCAGTCAAGCCTTTGGTTAATAAATTAATTCCTCGCCCAATTTGCCCGGTTTCTACATACAAAGCGCCTAATTTGCTACAAGCATAAGCATCGTTTGGATAATAAGCGATATAGCGTTCCATTGCTGCTTGAGCTTTTTGGAATTTACCTTTTGCGGCGATCGCATCTTTTTGATAACCAGAGTGCCAAATCGCCACATCGGGGAGAGAAGCTATTGTCCATTTTGGTTCCCTCTGCAAAATCTCAGCCACGCTGTCGTCTACCATTGCGTGGTAAGGGCGAGAAAAGCGGATATCGAGGCGATTGCGAAACAAGCGCGACACTAGGGAATAGGGAGATTGAGAAGCACCGATTTCTTGACGGATGAGATTGATTAGGAGCAGCCGATCGCTCGCAATTGCCTGCTTAATTTGAGGTACAATCTCCGGTACCAAAACCTCATCGGCATCCAACACCAAAATCCAGTCGCCCTGGGCGTGCTTCAGACACTCATTGCGCGCCGCTGCGAAGTCGTCGCACCATTCAAAGTCATAAACCCTCGCCCCGGATTCTCTGGCAATTTCACGGGTGCGATCGCCCGATCCCGTATCCACCACCACCATTTCGTCAACAACACCCTTAACGCTGTCCAAAGTCCGCGACAGTGTTGCCTCTTCATTCTTCACAATCATGCACAGAGTCAGATTCATCGGGCGCAAACTTTCCTCATTTCACAGAAATATTGTAATTTTTTAACCACCAAAACACAAAAAGTCCCAGAAAAGATTCTCCTATTTCCCTATGGCTTTGAGCATAAGTACCTTTCTTCCCTAGAAAAAGTGGCTTAACTCTTTTGAGATATTAAAAAGCCTCAAACTGGGACGATTCATGAGAAATTCTACCACTTTCGGTTCCTCCCTGCGGTAGAGGTAAAGGCTCGATAGCGGTTGTTATTCTAAGAACATAAGACAAGGGACGAGAAAAGTTTAAGTATTCAGGAGAAAAAGAAATGGGAATTATTGCTTGGATCGTTTTAGGACTGATTGCCGGTGCGATAGCCAAAGCCATTTATCCGGGAACTCAAGGCGGTGGTTTTCTGGCAACAACAGGTTTAGGAATTTTGGGCGCCCTAGTGGGAGGTTTTCTAGGTCAACAGTTGGTGGGGACGAGCGCGGGAGCTTCCTTCGGAGTAATTAGCCTACCCAGTATAGCTTTTGCAGTCGTAGGCGCGATCGTTCTACTTTTCGTCTGGGGATTGTTAACTCAGCGTGCAGCATAATAAATATTGCCAATTCCCCGTCGATCGACTTTTAGGGTATTCATAAACCCGGTTTCTTATAGAAACCGGGTTTTTCAGTTGTTGGTAGGATGCGTCAGCCTACTTTTACCAAATCCGCGTTAAAAACCCCTATCAGACTCAGCGCTGGCAAGGATTCAAGAGCAAAACTTTCGTCCGCACAGAGTGGGACTGAAGAATAAAGGAGTAAAAATCCCGGATTTGGTATCATTAATTAATTAATCAATCCGCAAATTGAAAGGCAAGCGAACATAAACCCCCTGCGGGTCGTTCATCGACTTGATCGCAGCCAATTCATCTTGCATTTTCTTAAATTCGGCCGTTAGCGGATCGAGTTTGGCGGCTGGTTTCAAAACGTGAACGCCGGAAATTTTTTCCAAAATTCGCTCCTCCAAAGTGCGGCGTTTTGGATATTCTTCTAACTTCCAATCGTCGCCCAGTTTAGCTTGCTTCGCTGCCTCTCTGACAGCATCTTCAAGACCGCCAATTTCATCGACTAAACCCAACTCTTTCGCCGCCGTACCAGACCACACCCTGCCTTGAGCAATTTCTTGTACCTTGTTTTTCGGCAGTTTGCGGGAGGTGGCGACTTTAGTAATAAATCGATCGTAAATGCGATCGACTACCCTCTGAATATTCGCCAATTCTTGAGGATTTTTCGGACGGGAAACCGTGCTAGTATCCGCAAACCGGGCGGTTTTTACCACGTCCCAAGTTATGCCGTTGTTAGCAGCCAACTTTTCGGCGTTGAACAGCATTCCAAAAACGCCGATCGAACCGGTAATCGTATTTGGTTCGGCAAAAATGCGGTTGGAACCCATCGAAATCCAATAGCCGCCGGATGCTGCCAAATTGCCCATTGAAACAATAACTGGTTTCTTTTTCCCCGTCAGCATCACTTCGCGCCCAATTACTTCGGCCGCCGTCGCGCTGCCTCCGGGACTGTTGACGCGCAAAACTACTGCTTTTACGTCGTTATCTTCTCGAATTTTCCGCATTTCTTGAGCGATGCGATCGCCTCCTACTTGAGTCGGGCCCCCTTCGCCGTCTACAATCTCTCCTTCAGCGTAAAGTATAGCAATTTGGTTTTTCTTGTTAGCGTGAGTTGAGTTTTTATTCTCAGCAATTTTCGCGTAGTTTTTCAAACTAATTTGCTTGAAAGATTTGTTTTCGCCATCTGTTCCTGTGAGTTTTTTGAGTTCTGTCGATATTTCGTCAAAGTATACAACTTTATCAACTAACTTGCTTTTGAGAGCTTCGTCAGCCATCAAAGTTCCGCCATTATCTGCAAGCGCTTGCAGTTGCGGAACAGTCACTTTGCGGCTCGGAGCGACAGTTTGCAGGTATTCTCCCCACATATCTCCGAGCAACTTTTGAGTTTGCTGGCGATTTTCGGGACTCATTTTTTTGAGCACAAACGGCTCAACGGCTGACTTGTATTTGCCGACGCGAGTCACTTGCACTCCCACGCCGTATTTTTCCAAAGCACCAGTGAAAAACATTGCCTGACTGCTAAAACCGTTGATTTCCAAAGCGCCGTAAGGATTGACTGCAATTGTATTAGCAACGGAACCGAGGTAATAATCTCGCTTGTTCCAGTCCATCTGGTAAGCAAAAATGGGTTTTTTGGCATCTCGGAAACGCTGCAAGGCCGATCGAACTTCTTTGAGATTGGCAAACCCGCTGCTGCTCGAATCCGAGCTGCCTTCGAGATAAATGCCAACGATTTTCGGGTCTTTTTTCGCATATTCGATCGTGTCTAAAACAGTCCGCAGCGTCACTGTATCGCCGGAATCTTCCGAAAGCACTTCTTCAATCGCCGCGCTAGTGCTACGGCTCGGTTTGCTGTCGGTGATATTTAAAGAAAGGTCTAATACCAATACCGACTTATCTTTAACTTGCGGGCCTGAATCTTTAGACGACGATGCCGCCATAGCAATTAGCAGTACCAGTCCGCCCAATCCGATGCTGCCCAGCAGCAACATTCCTAGGAAGGTTCCCAGTAAACTTGCACAGGTATATTTTAGGAAATCTTTCATTAGATAATTGGTAATTAGTTATTAGTCAGTAGTCAGTAGTCAGTAGTCAGTAGTCAGTCAGGGCAAACGCATCTAAATTGCCGGGAGAATAGTAGTAGTGTTTTGAGGAATAGCCACCGCTATCGGCAGTCAAATCTCTTTTCAATAAACTACAGCTATCGATAATAGTCGCAACAAGCACGGTAAAATTCCCGCTTGTTGACATGATGCGTTTGCCCTGAGTAGTCAGTAGCCATTAGTCAGTAGTCATTAGTCATTAGTCATTAGTCAGTAGTCATTAGTTATATAACATCCGGTTAGAACGGAATGATACCGAGTGTGCAAGTGTCCCGCTCGCACTGCACTCGGCAAAATATTATTCCGATGCCACCGGAAACGATTTTATTGGTCATTCCTGCAAGTAGGATGTAGTAATTATCCCCTGTCGTTAGTTATTAGCTAATGACTGTTGACTAATGACTGCTGACTAATGACTGCTGACTAATGACTTTTGACTGCTGACTCACTTTTATCTTAACCTTTCCAAAACCCCAGATTGTTTTAGCTCATCCAAATTACCGCAGCCCGTACAGAACATCACGGTAGCGATTTCTGCAATTAACACCTCAGCTAGAAGGGCTGCGGCTGATTCCGATTCCGCTGCAGCTTGTAGAAACGGCCGCGCCAGTCCCGCAATATCCGCGCCAAGGGCGATAGCCTTCGCTGCATCCAACCCATTCTGCAAGCCCCCAGAGGCAATCAGAGGAACATCCGGCGCTACGGCGCGGGTGCTGACAATGCACTCGGCTGTCGGTATTCCCCAGTCGGCAAAGGTTGCGCCTAACCTGCGCTGCTTGCTATCTTTAGCTCGCTCTCCTTCTATTTTCGCCCAAGAAGTGCCTCCGGCCCCGGCAATGTCGATCGCACCTACCCCGGCGGCGAGCAATTTCTTTGCCATTTTCCCTGAAATACCGTTGCCGACTTCTTTAGCAATAACTGGTACTGGTAATTCATCGCACAATTTGGCAATTTTATCTAGCAGGCCTTTAAAGTTAGTATCGCCTTCGGTTTGAACGCACTCTTGCAACGGATTGAGGTGCAAAATTAGTGCGTCTGCTTCGAGAATATCAACAATTTTTTGGCACTGTTCCAAACCGTAATTGTAGTTTAATTGAACGGCTCCGATATTGGCAAACAGGAGAATATCTGGAGCGCGGCGACGGACGGCAAATGTAGGAGCTAGTTGAGGATTTTCTACAACAATTCGCTGGGAACCGACTCCCATTGCTAGTTTGTATTCTTGAGCGACATCGGCGAGGCGATAATTGATTGTCTGGGCTAATTCTGTGCCGCCGGTCATTGAGGAAATTAGCAGGGGAACGGCTAGTTTTTTGCCGAGAAATGTTGAGGTTAAATCGATTTCGGTGCGATCGAGTTCTGGTAAACAGCAGTGTTCAAAACGGTAGCGTTCTAGGCCGCTGGTAGTTTCGCGAAATTGTACGTCTTCTTCGAGGCAAATCCGCAGGTGGTCTGCTTTGCGGGTTTCGGTTTGCGAGGGGGAGGTTAGCGGCGAGTTCACTGTGGCTATTTGGGGAAAGAGTTGTGATATCATTTCCGGTTACACCGGAATGATGTTGACTGTTGACTGTTGACTGTTGACTGTTGACTGTTGACTGTTGACTGTTGACTGTGAACAGTGAACTCGAATTTACTATTCCGATGCTAACGGATTTGATATGATTTGGGAATATAGCAATTTTATTTCATTTTTGAGATTTTTTTATGAACCGCAGAGAGCGCAGAGGGCGCAGAGGAGAAGAAATGAGAGAGGTTCGCAAATGCTGTAAGGGTTGCTGTATTATCCCGGAACAGTCAGCGGCATTCCGTTATCTGAAGGTTTCAATTTTAGTAAAAAAGGAACTGCTTTTTGTACCCAGGCTTTGACTGACGGGTAATTTGGTGCATCTTCTCCGAAACAAATGTCCAGCATATCTGTGTGAATTATCCCCGGATTCACAGGAACTGCTGCCATACCTGCGGGCAATTCTTGAGCGAGCGATCGGGTAAGTCCTTCTATTGCCCACTTGGAAGCGCAATAGGGCGCGACTTCCGGCGAAGTTGACCTTCCCCAACCAGAACTAAAGTTGACAATTATGCCACTTTTTTGAGCAATCATTGCCGGGACAAAGTGGCGAATTACATTAGCCGTACCTTTAATGTTAACATCAATTACCTGCGAAAATTCTTCGTGGCTGATATTCCAAAGAGGCGCGAGATGATTAGCTACGCCTGCATTATTAATTAACAAATCTGGCGGATCATTTTTTGCTAGCATTTCTGTTGCCCAAGCTTTTACTCGATAGTCGTTGGTGACATCCAAACAAGTAAAATGGTGGGGCGCACTATATTTTTGGTTGAGTTTTTCCACCGCTTCGGAAGAACGGGCGCATCCCAAAACTGTATGTCCCAATTCCATAAACTTTTCGGTCATGGCAAGACCAAGACCGCGACTGACTCCGGTAATTACAATTAATTTTGTCATAAATTTGCTCCAACTTTGACATTAAGTAATACAATACATATTGACTGGTGAATTGACAAATAGATCGCAGGGAGAAAGCATGAAAGTAAAAGCAGCAGTTGCTCGCAGTGCCGGCCAACCTTTGAGCATTGAAACGGTTGACCTGGAAGGGCCGCGCGCTGGAGAGGTGTTGGTGGAAATTAAAGCCACCGGTGTTTGTCACACTGATGCTTACACTCTTTCCGGTGCCGATCCTGAAGGTTTGTTTCCGGCTATCTTAGGACACGAGGGAGCAGGGATTGTCGCAGAAGTGGGGCCGGGAGTAACGAGTGTCAAAGTGGGCGATCGGGTAATTCCTCTCTACATTCCCGAATGCCGCAACTGCGAATATTGTTTGAGCCGCAAAACAAATCTCTGTCAAGCAATTCGCCTGACTCAAGGGCAGGGAGTGATGCCCGACGGCACGAGCAGGTTTTCCATAGACGGGCAGAAACTTTACCATTACATGGGAACTTCTACCTTTGCTAATTATACAGTATTGCCGGAAATTGCAGTAGCAAAAATTCGCGAAGATGCTCCTTTTGATAAAGTTTGTTTAATCGGCTGCGGCGTAACAACTGGCATCGGCGCTGTCATCAATACTGCGAAAGTAGAGCCTGGTTCTAATGTGGTAGTTTTCGGTTTGGGCGGCGTGGGTTTGAATGTAATTCAAGCGGCTCGCATGGTGGGAGCTAACATGATTGTCGGCGTAGACTTGAATCCCGATAAGCGAGAGATGGCGGAAAAATTCGGCATGACTCACTTTGTCAATCCTCGCGAAGTGGAAGGCGATTTAGTGCCTTATTTGGTAGATTTAACCAAAGGTGGAGCTGATTACAGCTTTGAATGTATCGGCAACATTAATGTGATGCGCCAAGCTTTGGAATGCTGCCACAAAGGTTGGGGTGTGAGCGTAATTGTCGGGGTAGCTGGAGCAGGTCAAGAAATTAGCACCCGCCCGTTTCAGCTAGTAACTGGTAGGGTTTGGAAAGGAACGGCTTTTGGCGGTGCAAAAGGCAGAACTGATGTTCCTAAGATTGTTGATTGGTACATGGACGGTAAAATTGATATTGACAGTCTGGTAACTCAGGTAATGCCGATCGACAAAATCAATGAAGCCTTTGATTTAATGCACAAAGGCGAAGTAATTCGTACAGTTTTGACATTTTGAACAAAAATATTTCTCTCTTCTCTCTTCCTCTGCGCCCTCTGCGCCCTCTGCGGTTAAAAAAAATCTAATTCAAAAATGAAATAGAATTAACATGATATCAGAATCCCTAAAACTGCACAAAAAACAGAAAAGTTTCGGTGGCCAACTAGGCCTTTACAGCCATCAATCCTCAACCTGCAACAGCGAAATGAAATTCGCTGTTTATCAGCCGCCGCAAGCTTTATCTCAACCCGTACCAGTTTTGTATTTTCTATCAGGTTTAACCTGCACAGAAGAGAACTTTATGGCAAAAGCGGGGGCGCAACAATTTGCGGCAAAATACGGGTTAATGCTGGTTGCGCCCGACACTAGCCCGCGCAATACTGGCATTTCTGGGGAAGATGAGGATTGGGATTTAGGAAGTGGTGCGGGTTTTTATATTGATGCGACAGCCGCACCTTGGAATGCTCACTATCGGATGTACAGTTATGTGGTTGATGAATTACCGAATTTAATCGCCGAAAATTTTCCAGCGATACCGGAAAAACAGGGAATTTTCGGTCATTCGATGGGCGGACACGGGGCGTTAATTTGCGCGTTGAAAAATGGATATCGCTATCTTTCAGTTTCCGCTTTTGCGCCTATTTCCGCGCCAATGAGCTGCCCTTGGGGACAAAAAGCTTTTGCAAACTACCTCGGCAGCGACAAAGAGATTTGGAGGGCTTGGGATGCTAGCGAATTGGTAGTTGCAGCGCAATACAACCGTCCGATTCTGATTGACTGCGGCACGGCTGATTCGTTTCTTGCTGATGGGCAGTTGTTGCCGGAAGTGTTCGCGGAAGCTTGTGCGAAAGCGGGACAGCCGCTGAATTTAAGAATGCAGGAAGGTTACGATCATAGCTATTATTTTATAGCTACTTTTATGGAGGATCATATGCGCCATCACGCGGCTGTTTTGTGCGGGTAGTTCCTAGCAGGAAGCAGGCAAGATGCCTGCTCCACAACAACTGGCTCTTAGGCTCTGCCTGGGAACCGATATCCAGAGGCTCTGCCTCGCATGGCTGCCATGAAATGTGGAGGCAGAGCCTCCTGATCTGCTTTACCAGGCAGAGCCTGGTAACGAGTACAAGATGCCTGCTCGACAACAACTGGTTCTTAGGCTCTGCCTGGGAACCGATATCCAGAGGCTCTGCCTCGAGTGGCTGCCATGAAATGTGGAGGCCGAGCCTCCTGATCTGCTTTACCAGGCAGAGCCTGGTAACGAGTACACGAGGGAACTCGCTTCTACGACGACAGGTAACGAGTACAAGATGCCTGCTAGACAACAACTGGTTCTTAGGCTCTGCCTGGGAACCGATATCCAGAGGCTCTGCCTCGAGTGGCTGCCATGAAATGTG
>NZ_JAUBPT010000125.1:15982-22850 GCF_036700905.1 Microcoleus sp. S13_C3
GAGGCCGAGCCTCCTGATCTGCTTTACCAGGCAGAGCCTGGTAACGAGTACACGAGTGAACTCGCTTCTACGACGACAGGTATTTTCGGTTAATTAAGATTAATCGGAAATACCCAGTCTTTATACTTGTTGTCGCGATTTTCGATAATCCCGGTTAGTTTGTCCAAAATCTTTTCGGTGATGGGTCGGTTTGTGGGCAAGTGATAGTTTTCTACTCGCTTAATTGGCGTAATCTTCGCGGCGGTTCCGCAGAGGAAAATTTCGTCTGCAATCAACAGTTCCGATCTATCAACTGGTCTTTCTATGACTTCAATTCCTAAGTCTCTGGCGATTGTGATTACGCTGTCTCTGGTAATTCCTTCGAGAATATCTTGCTCGAAACCGGGAGTAACTAATTTACCGTTTCTGGCGACAAATATGTTCATTCCTGAAGCTTCGCTGACTTTTCCCTGAGTGTTCATCATAATTGCTTCGTCGAAGCCGGATTCTACTGCTTCTGTTTTAGCTAAAGCTGAGGTGATGTAAGCGCCGCTAATTTTACCTCTTAAGGGCAAACTGCGGTCTTCTTGCCGATACCAAGAGCTAATTCTACAGTTGACTCCTTCTTTTGGCAAATAGTCTGAAAGTTCTAATCCGTAGACAAAAAAGTCGGTTTCTACGTTGTGCAGTCGGGGGGCAATTCCTAAACTGGATGTGTAGATAAAAGGGCGGATATAAAATGATTTGGTTGGTTGGTTTTTCTGGACAAAATCAATAATTATTTGTTGGATTTTGCTGGCTGGTAAATCGCAGTGAAGGAAGCTGGCACTTTGACTTAATCTTTGACAGTGGCGGTCTAATCTAAATAGCAAGATTCGATCGGCATTTTGGGGGTCGGGAATTCCCCGCAACCCGCCTAAAACTCCGGTTCCATAGTGCAGTGCGTGGGTGGCTATGGAAATTTTAGCGTCGGTAAATGGGAGAAATTGGTTTTGAAAGTAGGCAATTGGCAGAAAACTATCCATGATTCAAGCTGGCGATGAGTAATGAGTCCGCGAGGAATGGTGAATTTGGTTATATTACCATAAGTTATAGCATTTGAGATTTGAGATTGAGAATGACTGATTTCATAAGGGTTTGAAGCTTGCCTACAGTTGGATTGTTTTTGAAGACTGGTATTATTCTTTTGTTGTGATATCACTTTATAAAATAATATCAAGAGCCGTCTGTTTGGTTGATAATTGTTTTGGGAAAAAGTGCGATCCTCTTCGTTGGCGTAGCCCCCGTAGGGGCGGGCTTCGCTAACGACTACAAACAAAAAATCAACCAAGGGGCAACAATGGCACGTAAATGTTTCATCATTGAAATGGGGATGGGTATAGACCAGCACGGGCAGGAACCGACTGTAGCCTGTGCAAGGGCTGTACGGAATGCGATCGCCCACAATGCTCTCCTAGGCGTCTGGGAAGTGGCGGGTTTGACTGACCCCAATCAGATGATTGTTGAGGTTAAGGTGGCTGTTCCTTACCCGGAACAGGTGCGGGAACAGGAGGTGTTGGCGGTGCTCCCTTTCGGCAGCAAAACTCTGATTGTGGAGCAAGGGGGCATGATTGTGCCAGGAAGGGCGATCGCCTCTCTGAATGATAAAAATGATGAAATGCTAATCGCTGTGGCGGCTGTGAGTGTTTTTGTGGACACTGAGGACTAATTAATTTTGTATTGTTTGAATAAATCGCCCGATCGCACTTGCTTGTTTCCGCGATCTGGCGATCGAACGCCTGTCTGTTAAAAAATAATTAATTTAGACTAAGTTGTAGGGTGCGCCGGAGATATGGCATGAAATATCGTAGAAAATCTGAGGCTCTGAGGCACGCTATAACTTAGTCTGTTCAACGGTATGGTTTATTTGCGCCTAGCTAGTTAATTTTGAAGTTTTAATCGATAATTTTTAATTGTTCAGGCGACCGGGTATGTAAGCAATCCAGCAAAACCCTACGATTAATAACAGCCACGTCGCTGTAATATTGCTGCCCAACAAGGTGCGGAGAAAATCTTCCATTCTTCTCAAAAATTATAGGGTTTAAAAGAATTTATTGCTGTTCCCTCTCGGAGCAGGAAAGGTAGAGTCCGATCGCGTTTTATGCGATCGGACTCTATTTCATATTAGGGCTGGGTGGTATCTGCCAACATTTGGTTAACCATTTGCAAGTGAGCCTGAAGGTTCGGCAACTTCTGGGTAGCCCAAGCCTTCAAGTCGGGATCTTGTCCCTGTTGAGATTGAGCCTGAAACAGAGCAATAGCCTGATTGTGGCTCTCGATCATAGCCTGCTTGTAAGCAGTGTCAAAACTTGTACCCGAGAGTCGCGAAAGTCGATCCATCAAACCTGTGTTCTGGGTACTCATCTCGGTTGGCAATTCAACCTGCTTTTGCATTACTAACTGCATCAGCTCTTGATTTGCCCGAGTGTGTTCCTCAACCATTTCTTGCCCGTATTGTTTCACACCAGCACTAGAACCGCGCTGCACTGCTAATCGGCCGAGATCCACTTCCAGCATACTCAGTTGACCTGCTTGCATGACAAAGGTTCTGTCTCTGCTGCTGAGAGAATTAGGCGAAGTTTCGCCACCTGCTGGACTGTTGGGAGAACGGCCGGGATTGTTGTTGCTCGGAGTAGTTGGACTGTTGGGAGAACGGCCGGGATTGTTGTTGCTCGGAGTAGTTGGACTGTCGGGAGAACGGCCGGGATTGTTATTGTTGTTCGGATCGGTAGCAGGAGAGCGTGGAGTAGTACGATCCTGGGAAGCGTTATCAGCAAGATCAAAAACTCGATCGCCCGACTGGTTTAAGCCGTGAGTGTGGCGGTTTAATTCTGCGAATCCCGGCACAGCTATCAAGGAACTAACGCCGGCAATTCCGGCAACTGTTACCAATGTTTTGAACAAACTTTTGCGATTGAGTGAAGTCATGAATTTCTAAGCCTCTAAGTTGTTTTCAAAAGTCCGCGCGTGCGAAACTATCCCGTAGGGAATCGCCCGAAACTACCGATGGGAGGGTGTACTGCCTTTCCGAAACAAGTTGATCAAACCAAACGCGCCCAAGGCACCCAGCCACCCGAAATTGTTGGGGCTATCGCGCCGAGCACTCAAAACTCCAGAATTAGTATCAGCCGGCGTCGATGTCGTACCGGTTGTACCAGTTGTACCGGTTGTACCCGTGCCACTCGTACCCGTTGTACCGGTTGTACCGGTGCCACTCGTACCGCTTGTACCGGTTGTACCTGTGCCACTCGTACCGCTTGTACCGCTTGTGCCTGTGCCACTCGTACCGCTTGTACCGCTTGTACCGCTTGTACCCGTGCCACTCGTACCGCTTGTACCGCTTGTGCCTGTGCCACTCGTACCGCTTGTACCGCTTGTACCGCTTGTACCCGTGCCACTCGTACCGCTTGTACCGCTTGTGCCTGTGCCAGTCGTACCGCTTGTACCGCTTGTGCCTGTGCCACTCGTACCGCTTGTACCGCTTGTACCACTGCCACTGGTACCCGTTGTATCCGTGCCACTCAAACCGCTTGTACCCGTTGTACCCGTGCCACTGGTACCCGTTGTATCCGTGCCACTCAAACCACTTGTACCCGTTGTACCCGTGCCAGTCGTACCGCTTGTGCCTGTGCCGGCACCGCTTGTACCACTTGTGCCACTGCCACTCGTACCGCTTGTACCGCTTGTACCCGTGCCAGTCGTACCGCTTGTACCGCTTGTACCCGTGCCACTCGTACCGCTTGTACCGCTTGTACCCGTGCCAGTCGTACCGCTTGTGCCGCTTGTACCCGTGCCAGTCGTACCGCTTGTACCGCTTGTACCCGTGCCAGTCGTACCGCTTGTGCCTGTGCCGGCACCGCCGCCAGCACCGCCGCCAGCACCGCCTGCTCCCGACTGGGCTGAAGCAGGCACTGCTAAGGAAACCGTTGCTAAACCTAAAGTACAAGCGCTTGCTAAAACAACTTTCAACAATTTAGAAGATTTCATGGTAATGCTTGCTTTTACGTAGAGTCTTGCGATCGCTATGTGATGTCAAAACCGCAGGGTAAAATTGACAGCCTAACGTGCAAATTTTCTAATCTTCGCTGCGGGATAATGAAGGTAATGGAGCCAATTTAGTCCCGTTCCCTTAATTATTTTCCCCCGATCAATTACAGCGCAGCCTTAATAGTTTATAAGCTATTACGTATCGTTCAACTTCGCCATTCGTCTTTAGGAATATTTGGCAAAATGGCGTTGTATTTCAGGTGGTGGATGATATTTGATTCGGCGGCCGGCTAGCTAAATCAAAACTTGCGCGCCGGGGATATAAACCGGGTTGAGCTGAAAATTTTTTGCTTGAGTAACGAGACATATAGGAATCAACCGTGTTTCTGAGACAAGCGCGCTGATATTCCTATAAATTTTCCCTTGCTGCTGGGGCTTTGAGCCAGAAATTCTTGATTTTCTCACCGTCAATTTTGGCTTAGCGCTCCGCCAGATGAGTTAGTTTAAAATTTTTTTGAGCGCTATTTTTCCTTAACTTGCTGCTGGCAATTTGGCCCCTGGTAGCATACAGATCAAACTTTCTCAGGAAACTAAATTCTCTCAAAACGCCCGATGGCTCGCTCTGAGTCGCCCTAACACCTACAACCCTGCAACAGCAAGGCTTTTGACTTGGATTTGAGTTGCCTCAAACAGCAAGGCGAACTGAGGGCTATCCGAGTCGGGCCCGCGCGAGATTAAATTAACCAGCGGCGGCGCACTCGTGAGAAATCCTTGTGAGTGCGATCGGGCAAACTCTGATATAGTAAAGCCACAGGTATGCCAGAGAGCGCTTGTTCTCTAACACATTTTCCAAGGGGAGATCAACTATGCTGCATCGAATTCTTGCCAGAAGTCGCTATCTAATGTTAATCGCTGTATTCGGTTCTTTTGCAGCGTCTGTGACGCTGTTGCTCTACGGTGCCCTGGAAACGGTCATTACCATCGGCCACACAGCTACAGTACCAGTTTCCAGCGAAAACTCGAAAAAACTGATTCTGTCTTGCATCGAAGTAGTAGATTTGTTTCTCCTCGCCACAGTATTTTACATTACTGCACTCGGACTTTACGAGCTGTTTATTGACGAGCGCATCAAAGTACCAGACTGGCTGGAAATTCACACCATCGATGACCTGAAAACCAAACTCACCAGCGTGATTGTAGTAGTGTTGAGTGTATTGTTTCTCTCTGAGGTAGTTCGGTGGAACGGCGGGACGAACATCCTTCCCTTGGGAGCGGGTATCGCTTTAGTAATCGCTGCGCTGACGTATTTTCTAAGTTCGCAGGTGAAAAAGCCGAAGTCAGATTAATGGCTGTTTGAGGAGGGAAATTACCCAAATCATCCCCAACCAGCAACGCCAAGCCCATTGCCTTGTCGGATCAGAATAAATTTAATATTACATCTGTCCTCAGAATGATAAAAATGCGCTCTAAAACTTGCTTTTAGAGAGAGGAAAGTAGTGGCTTCTAGTATATAAGATTAAATTTATGTTTAATAATTAGAGGTCATTATGCCAGAACAACAATTTGATACCTTACCTTCAGAAGCACAAGAACTCCCCCAAGGGGCGAAACAAATTTTTCAGGCGGCTTTTAAGAGCGCTAGTGAAGATGGAATGAGCGCCGATGGTGCTAGTAGCGTTGCTTGGAACAGCGTAAAATCTGAATACGTTCAAGGCGAAGGTGGCACGTGGCATCACAAGGGTGATGATACTAACCAAACCCGCAAATCTGTACAGTCTGGTGGCAATTAGTTATCAGCAATTAGTAATATCGTGTCCGCTAACATAACCCCTATCCGTTGTGTAGTGAGGGCTTCATTCCTCAAATTGTGATGATAACGAAGAATCCTTACTACCAACCAATTGCAGTGACGTTATTCTAGCGGGCATGATCTCATGAGTCATTAGCAATCTACTCATCACTTGTGGTTAATGCTTGACGTTGATAGCTGTTGGAATCGCGGTGGTACAGAAGTTAATCGAGCCTATTAATCGGCTGCCGCATATCCCATTGCAATTCGGCTAAAACGAGCAAGCTAAATACCATTACGGTTCCCGTAAATAGGAAAGACCAATCGCCCGTGTAAGGCACAATCAAAATCCCCAACAGGTGAAATAAACTTGCAGCTAAAAGCGCGCGCGATCGCACTGCAAATCCAGTCCCAAAATACCCAATTCCGCTCATTCCCAACCACAGGGGACAGAGATTTGCCAATAGTTTTTCCCAACAGAGAAAAATTGCTAAATCGGTCAGCAGCAATCCTAATAACATTAGTATTACCCAACCGTAAAGCACCCAAATCAGGCGTTCTATTTTGACCCAAGAGTATGTCATGCTTACCATTGCTGCTGTACCTACGAGGCTGAGCGCTGACCACAAACCGGCTTGCAGCATCCAACTCACAGAAAAAAATTGTGCTGTGCCGAACATGGCTATTAACAGCAAGCTCCACAGCAAGCAAGTTCGATCGAGACAAGTATAAAATTGTGAATAAAATCGATCTTTGCCCAGGGAAAACTGAACCTGCCAAAGCCCTTCTAAATCCTGAACCTCAATGTTAAGCGGTTTCCGGCGCAGAGGGGGAACTGAATAATTAAAAAAGGTCATATCTGACACTATTAAAATTTACAATTAGTTGCTTAGCTACTATCTCACCAGCAATCGCTCTAATTGCAATCTGTCAATCGGATTAATCTAGTTAATTGGATAATCTGCCGGCAGTAATAGTTATTCGATCGCAGCAGATAACTGTAGTTTAGACTAGCCAAAGATGAGAACGGTGGCAAAAGAAGAACTAGAGCCACCGCGCCGGGAGAGAATGAGA
>NZ_JAUBPT010000126.1:0-22737 GCF_036700905.1 Microcoleus sp. S13_C3
AAACAAAATGGTACACCGCATATTTGTCTATAAGTGTATCATTTTGTCTATTTATTCGCTACCTAGGGACTAGCTCTTCCCAACCAATTGCCCCGGTGCGATCGGCCCATTTCTAAAGCTGCAGGCAACTGCGCCATTGCTGACTCTAAAATTGCCACCACATCCACAGGGTAGCGCCAAGAACTCGACTCTTCCATGCGCGCCGCATTCGCCAAACCAGCCACCAAACTCGCGAAAACAGTTTCTGCCCCTTCCCAATTCACTGCATCCAGGGCTTCTAACGCCTTGTTAATAAAGTCGAGGCTGTGACCGACATCAATGTAGCGGTGGTCAGTAGCGGCAGCAAACAGCATATCAGCAATTTGTTCTCGTTCAAGAGGCGCGCGTACTGCTGTCAACAAACATCGTTCCGCCGCTTCACTGTCTCTGATTTCAATAAATTGCCGGAACCAGCTTTTGAGTGTCTCTGCATCAACCTCAGAATTAGGCAAGGGGTGAACCGCAAAGTGAGGAGGTGCGCCTGCACTATCGCGGGCCACTGCCGAAAGTCCCTGATAGAGGGCGGGGGATCGGTCTTCTGGATCTAGATAAGGCAGTATATTCATCAAGCAGGTGTGGATCGATAAACCCGTATCCCATCCCGATTTGTTGTAGCGGGTGCCAAATTCTAATCCGATTTGGAAAGGTTCGCTGGCAGTTGCCCCCTGATCTAGCAAGGCAATCACTGACTTGGCGATGACTAGAGAAATTCCTTGTTCTAACCCATCTTGAAGTCGCTGGCGCTGGTGGGCGTAAGGGTCAAGCTGTTGTGCTAAATTTACCCAAACTTCCCCGTCGCGAATTTCCGCTGGGAACGATCGCACGTCGTCGGCCCAAGAGTCAAAAGTACCGCCGCTGGCGACATCAAAGCGGGCGTAGTGCCAAGGACAGGTGACTATGCCATCTTTGCAAGTGCTGCCGTTGAGGGGAAAACCCATGTGGGGACAGCGGTTGTCGATCGCGTATACCCGATCGTTTGAGTAAAAAAGGGCGATCGTGTGTTTTTCCAAATTCACTAACAAACTGCCCTTTGTCTCGACTTCTGCAAGTTTCGCAGCGCGAACGTAATAGCCTGAAGTCTCAGCCATAAGTTTTTAAACTAATTTATATATAAACTAGATTAACTCAATGCCAGGGTATTTGCCTGAAGTAAAACAGGATTAAAAACTCAAGTGCTGATAGATGCTCGATCGATCGCCAGCAGGTTTATGTTTTGGCTTTATTCCAGATTCAGGAGCGATAGCAAAGCTTCTTTCATCTCCTCTACCGTTGTTGTCGCCGTACCGAATTGACGCACGACAATACTAGCCGCCAAATTGCCCAAAACTGCCGCTTCCCAACCGGATGCACCGACGCACAAAGCTAAAGTCATTGCTGCTACAACTGTATCTCCAGCACCGGTTACGTCGAATACATCAGTCTTGTTAAAAGGGGGAATGTCCCAACTTTGAATGGCAAATTCCCCCTTTTCACAATTCGATGTTGGAGAAGGTGAATTTTTGATTTCTTCGCCGTTGGCCCTTTCAAACAAAGTCATCCCTTCTTCGCCGCGAGTAATCAGGATTTTTTGAGCTTGAGTTAAGTTCAATAAATCGCGTCCTGCTTGCATTAAAGTGTGAGGGTTTTTGATAGCATATCCGACGGCTTGCTCGGCTTCTGGCAAGTTCGGAGTAAACAGCATTGCTCCAGAATATCGCTGCAAATTTATTTGAGCGTCTACAATTGTTTTGCCGGGAACCACTGCCGATTCGATCGCCAAATTTGTCAAAACTCCGTCGCCGTAGTCGGAACAAACCACGGCATCTACTGTCGGTATTTGCTGCCGGATGTAGTCTGACAATTGCAACTGCAAATCTAAATCCGGCAACTCGTCCGATTTGCGATCGACTCGGACAATTTGCTGAGTCACCGACTGCCGCGCGTGCCCGGAAATTCGAGTTTTGGTGACTGTTGGACGCTGCGAATCGATTAAAATCCCACCCGTATCAATTCCCGCCGCCTCAAAAATACCGCACAAAGCCTTTCCCTGGTCGTCTTTTCCCACCAAACCAGCAACTTTTACTTTGCCTCCCAGTTTGGCTAAATTATAGACAGCATTTGCGCCACCTCCGGGTACTTGCTGAGTATTTTCGTAGCGCAAAATCAACACAGGTGCTTCGCGGGAAATTCGCTCTACTTGTCCGGTAAGAAACTCGTCCAAGGTCAAATCTCCGATCGCTAATACCTGCGCTCGATCGAAGCAGTCTAATCTTTTCAATAATTGCTCTGTTGAGGCACGCAGTTGAGGCAAAAAATCGGAATAGTCGTTAGTCATTAACCAAAAAAATGAGACTGAGGAGTTGATAATTGAGTGTGGAACGAGCGGGAATTAAAAAGGGAGCATCTCAATGAAAGCAGCCCAGCTAGAAATTGGAGTTGTGAGGCAGGAGGCAGGAGTTTTGAGGCAGGAGCAAAGAGGAAGAAGAAAGGAGCCAGAAGAAGTGTTTTTACACATATGAGATGCTCCCATTAAAAATCCTAATATAAATTAATAATTAATTTCCTCCCTTGTTTTATTTTTAACTTTTAATTGATTTTCTCACTGGGATTTTGAGAAACCAGTTGTCGGCTATTGGCGATCGCACTCGCTCAAACAATTTGGCAAAAAAATGCCGATAAAATCGCAGCCATTGAGACTCAACTGAAAGTTTCACGGTGTGGAAGTTTCCTTCTACATAAGTGCCTTCAAAAAACAGCAGAATTATTTCAATTTCTGCTTGATGATTGTAATCACCTGAGTCATTTGTTTTTTGAGTGCATCAATTTCTGCTTGCATTTTCGCCATTTTCACAGTCATCGCCTGAATTTCGGCGGCGCCCCCTCCCGAAGTGGGTGCAGCGGCGGCGGCTGGGGCTTCCGGCACTGGTTTCTTTTTGGCCAGTACCATCGCCGATTTGATCGCCTCGGTTAGCTGCTTCTTCTCAAAGGGTTTGGCGATGAATGCAAAAAAATGCTTCTCAAAGGGTTTCGGAATTTTTTCCATCACCTCTTCTTCGCGGCCCGACATGATCACCAAAGGTATCTTAGAAAGCTCAGGATGGGCTTGCACTTTTTGATACACTTCCCAACCGCTGACTTTGGGCAGTAGGAAATCTAACATAATTAGATTTGGCCGGGCTTGACGGATCAGTTTGAGTCCCTCTTCGCCGTCTTTTGCTTCTAGAACTTCAAAGTTACCCTGCGGCAACATCTCTCGGACTCGGACGCGGATGACTTTACTGTCATCGATTACCAAGATTTTTTGACCAGCCACGACTGACTCCTTCAGTAATGAATGAGTGATGATTTGCAACCTTCAGTATATCCCTAACAGAATTCTACCCATAATTCTGGGCGAGTTTAGTTTTGTTGCACCTGGGCGCGATCCTGATTTCGGGTGGTACTCCTACAAGTTCAGGGGCTTTGATTTCGGATACGATCGAAGTAATTAACTCAATCGCCACTTAATTTTATGTCCCCCCAAACTCCTAAAACTCCTACTGTCAAAGCAGTTGCCGCCCAAATGCGGGGTGAAATCGAGGCGATGCCGGAGTGGTTGCGTAGGCCCGTTGGCAAAGCTAGCGAACTTTCCCAAGTGCAAAAAATTATCAAACAGCGGCAAATTCACACGATTTGTGAGGAGGGGAGATGTCCCAACCGGGGCGAGTGCTACGCGCAAAAAACGGCGACTTTTTTGTTGATGGGGCCGACTTGCACCCGCGCTTGTGCTTTTTGTCAAGTAGATAAAGGTCATTCTCCGATGCCGCTAGACCCGGAGGAACCGCAAAAGGTGGCGGAGGCTGTGCAGTTGTTGGGTTTGCGCTATGCGGTGCTGACTTCGGTGGCGAGGGATGATTTGCCGGATGGGGGTGCGGGTTGGTTTGCCAGGACGATCGCCCAAATCCGCCTTCTTAACCCGCATACTGAAGTTGAGGTACTGACGCCAGATTTTTGGGGGGGAACAGGTAGGGGCGGTGCCCCCGTGCCCGCCCTCCCCGTGCCCGCCCCCGACGGGGAGAATTCCGGCCTTGATGAGTTGCAGCGACAGCGGATTCGCACGGTGGTGGAGGCTAAACCCGCTTGTTACAACCACAATATTGAGACGGTGCGCCGGTTGCAAGGGCCGGTGCGGAGGGGGGCCAAGTACGATCGCTCGATCGACGTTCTGCGTATTGTTAAGCAATATGACCCAACTATTCCCACAAAATCCGGTTTGATGTTGGGGCACGGGGAAACCGAAGCCGAGATAGTCGAAGCGATGACAGATTTGCGGGATGCCAAGTGCGATCGGCTCACCCTCGGTCAATACATGAGACCATCTCTAGAGCACCTCCCAGTGCGTAAATACTGGACGCCGGCCGAATTTGACCGTTTCGGGTCGATCGCGCGGGAGATGGGGTTTGAGCGCGTGCGATCGGGGCCTCTCGTCCGCAGTTCCTACCACGCCGGAGAGAGCGATTGAAACTAATTTGAATTCAACTCGCTATAAACTCGTTGTTACAAAAAATAACTCTAGAGGATTGTGCATAAGTGCGACGCTCTCTGCTATTTGTAAATAGAGTGACATTATCAATTAGGAGCTTTACCTATGGCAGAGATAGCGAAGAACCAATTAAAATCCGAGTCCGTGATGAAAACGGGCAAATTCCCTTACACATTTCGCGCAGGCTGGTTTCTGTTGCTGTTAGCCATCAATTTTGTGGTTGCAGCCTTTTATTTCCATATCATTGAATAGTTCTGCAAGTTAACTTTTAGCAGACCCTGCTGTTCTCGACCTCAACGTCGGAGAATAGGAGAGAAGGAGAGGGGGAGAGGCAGAGAGTTTTGAGTTTTGAGTTGGCGAGAATATGACTTCATTCTTCTAACTAATGACTACTGACTTCTTCCCTCTTCCCTCTTCCTTCTGACTCCCGACTTTTGCTCAATAATTCATCCGTGTATCCGTGTCAAAATCCGTGTCGTGCCTTCCTTCTTCCTTCTCTACCGATTTCTCGACGCTTCTAGCTTTGACAATCGCTCTTGAATTTTAATAACATCTTGCTTAGTTTCAATTGCCAAAGTTGCTAAATTGTCAAACATCGGGTCTCCCGACAGCGGTCTAGGATTTGTGCGACCACAACCTGAAGGAGACGGAGGCCGGTTAACTCTAGAACCTTGGTTCTGCAAGCTGTAGATTTGTCCCCTGAGTTCAGAAATTTGCCTTTCTAATTGAGTAATGCGAAACTCTAATTGAGTTGTGGATTGAGCGGGCGTGACAATTGGCGCAACAGTAATTGCTAAGGCGCAAGCCAGACATAAAAGACAGAATGTTAGGGCGCGATGGCGAATCTTTTTCGGCATAGCTTTAATAATTTAAATTATACCAGTTCTACGATAACAAATCGCCGATATTTTTTGCCTCTATCAGAAGTAGGTCTTATGGCAACTAGGAACGTAGCTATTTTAATGTTCGATGATGTCGAGGTACTGGACTTTGCCGGGCCTTTTGAAGTGTTTTCGGTGACATCAGAATTAAGTAAGGGCGAGCGACCTTTTGCAGTCTCTACCGTAGCCGAACATCCCGGTGCTGTCAACGCCCGCAACGGTTTGAGCGTAAATCCCGACTGCACCATTTCCGATTGTCCGCCACCGGATATTTTAATTGTACCGGGAGGACAAGGTACAAGAAAGTTAATCGATAATTCAGCAGTTATTAACTGGATAAAAGATTGTGCGCGAACAGCAGAATTAGTGCTTTCTGTCTGTACGGGTTCGCTGCTTTTGGCAAAAGCTGGCTTGTTGGAAGGTTTGGAAGCAACTACCCACCATCAGGCATTGGATTTATTGAAAAAATTAGCGCCCAACACAACTATTATCGAAAATCAGCGATTTGTAGATAATGGCAAAATCATCACTTCTGGGGGAATTGCTGCGGGAATTGATATGTCTTTGCATGTTGTCGGCAAACTTTTGGGTACAGCACAAGCTGAACAAACAGCAGAGCACATGGAATATAAAATTGGGAATTGGTAATTGGGCAATGGGCATGGTTAATTGGAGAATTTGTGCGTAGTGGCGGGTTTTATCAACCATCTATGCCTAAAACTCACATCTTGCACCATTCTCAATTACTTGTTTAGGAACAGGCTTTTCGGCCTGTTCCACAAGAAAACTTATTCTTTGTGGAACGGGCCGGAGAGCCCGTTCTTGACAATGGTGCAACATCTGAGCTAAAAAAAACAATCTCCTAAACCCGCCCCGCACATAAACTACCGGATGTGAAATCAAGCATCTTCGCCCCAAACTTTTAGTTGTAAATAGACTAATAGCAAAGCTATAGCCATCAGGAAAGTTGCCGCTGCGGCTGCATAGCCAAAATCAAATTGCGAAAAAGCTTGCTCGTAAATATAATAAACTAGCAAATTAGTAGAGTTCAAAGGGCCGCCGCCGGTGATGACGTAAACTTGCTCGAAACTCCGCAGAGTAAAAATAGCAGTAGTGACAGTAGCAAATACTAAAGTCGGCCGCAAACCGGGTAAAGTGATGTACAAAAATTGCTGCCAAGCATTAGCTCCATCCAATTCTGCGGCTTCGTAACGATTTACCGGAATTGCTTGCAATCCTGCTAAAAATACTACCATATTAAAGCCTAATTGTTTCCAAACACTCAGCAGAATTATCACAGGCATTGCCCAAACTGTGCTGCTAAGCCAAGGAATTGGATTTAAACCGATCGCATTTAGGGCATTATTCACCGGGCCATCGGTTTGAAACAACCACCGCCAACCCAAGCCAACTGCAACTAGAGAGGTAATCGAAGGAATAAAATAAGCGGTGCGGAGAGCTCCTCGCCAAGCAAACGAGCGATTTAGCAAAACTGCCAAACCCAAAGGAATCACTAAACTGGGAATGACTGTTGCAGTAGTAAAATAGAGCGTATTTTGGAGAATTTGCCAGAAATCCGGGTTTGTGACGAGCCGCCAGTAGTTGTTGAAGCCAATCCAACGCACTCCCGACTGGGTAAAGCTGCCGCTGGTAAAGCTGAGGTAAAATAAATAGGCGATCGGCCAAATCAAAAAAGTACCCAGAAACAGCAAAGCCGGGGCCAGGAAAGTCCAAGCTGCGAAGGAATCATTATCTAACCAGTTAAAACGCCCAAATTTAATCGGAACCATTGGCTTGTAAATTTTAGCTTTTAGTTTTAAATGGTATCACAATATAGGTCAATTTCACAATGAATCTTCTCGATATATTAGCCAATTTACCCACTATAGAAACTGAAAGGCTCCTGCTCAGAAAAATTACTTTAAACGATGCGAGCGATATGTTTGAGTATGCCTCAAATTCCGAAGTATCACAATACACAATGTGGTCAACTCACACCTCGCTCGAAGACACTAAATACTTTCTCAGGTCACTTACAAAAATGTACAAAAGACGAGAGCTTGTAGATTGGGGAATTGTCCATAAAGCAGAGAAAAAGTTTATCGGGACTTGCGGATTTGTGGAATGGAGCATGACGCACAGCCGCGCGGAAATTGGCTACGCACTTTCTAGGAGATATTGGGGCGAAGGATACATGAGCGAGGCTGTCAATGCAGTGATTGAATTCGGTTTTCGGGAGATGTTGCTGAATCGAATTGTGGCTCGATGTGAAGTTAACAATATTGCTTCAGCTAGGGTGATGGAAAAAGTGGGGATGCAATTGGAAGGGATATTGCGACAGCAGCTATTTGTGAAAGGCAGATATTGGGATCTCAAAATTTATTCGCTTCTCAGGGAAGAGTTTTTTGGTAATATTGTAGAATAGGGTTGAATCAGGGAGCATCTCAATGAAAGCAGCCCTCCGCTAGAAATGGGAGTTTTGAGGCTCTCTTGCTGCGAGGCAGGAGGCAGGAGGAAAGAGGAAGAAGGAAGGAGCTAGAAGAAGTTTTTTTACAAATATGAGATGCTCCCGTGAATCAGCAGGTCAGCGAAAAAAACTAATATACTTAGGACTTACGCAATATCTCCATGTAGAGTGCGCCGAAGCACACCTTACCCTTTACCTGTATTGTAGAAGACGAGTGAATAGTTTTTATCTTTATGACCAAGAATTTCAAAGGTGGTACCCGCCACGTGATTGAGCCGTGGAATCAATCCACGATCTAAAATCTAAAATCCTCACGCCCCCGAATTTATCTCGCGCAAGTCAATCCAAAATCTAAAATCTAAAATCTAAACTCGAATGACCGCTAATCCAGTATCTGTTAATTCCCATGCCTGCCTGATTTCTCCTGAGATTGGCAAAAGTGCGCTCGCTCCGGCTCATCCTCCATTAAAATTAGGAGTTTTAGCATCAGGAAGCGGCAGCAACTTCGAGGTAATTGCCCAAGCCATCCAAAACCAACAACTCAACGCTAAAATCCCAGTATTAATTTACAACAACCCCGAAGCCAAAGCCGCACTCAGAGCCGAAAAATACGGCATTCCCTCGATTCTGCTCAATCACCGCGACTGCAAAAGTCGCGAAGAATTAGATACAAAAATTGTCAAAACTTTTCAAGAGTATGATATAGAATGGGTAGTGATGGCGGGTTGGATGCGAATTGTTACCGAAGTTTTGTTTGATGCTTTTCCCGATCGCGTTATTAACATTCACCCCAGCTTACTGCCGAGTTTCCCAGGAATTCGCGCCGTCGAGCAAGCACTGGCCGCTAAGGTTAAAATCACCGGATGTACAGTGCATATTGCCCGTTTAGAAGTAGACAGCGGGCCGATTTTAATGCAGGCTGCGGTGCCCGTATTGCCTGATGATACCGCAGAAACGCTGCACGCGAGAATTCAGGTGCAAGAGCACAAGATTATGCTCGGTGCGATCGCACTTATTGCCGAATCTAATCAAAAATATTGTGACTAAAAACCTTACCAGTGCCGCATCTACCCCCAAATTGCCCGTCAGCGAATCACCCGAAACAGGCCCGCCGCTGACAGACTCCAATCGCCTGAAATTAATTCTGAAAGAAAGGCTCAAAAAAAGCATCGGCATCAAGGGAGAATTCTATCTGCCTTGCTTGCCATCGATGCTAGACGACTATCTTAAATTACTGTCAGACTTCTTAAACATTCTCGGACAAAACATCGACGCTGCCCAAGCCGAAAACTTGCGAACATTAATCGCCAACGCCTTAGCAGAAGGATTCAAAAATTCCCCCCACGCTAATCTCATAGTCTCATACTTTCCCGCCAATTCCCAAACCGGTTTAGCCGGCGGCATTACTCTGAATACCAAGATTCAAATCGAATCAATGGCCCAGAAATATCACAGTTGGCCGGATATTCGCCCCGAACCTTTATTCGGCAGCCATCCCGATGCCAAAGTCATCGCCATTGCCGCCGAATTAGGCGAACCGGGAAAAGCACCTATTTTAGATGTTGGTGCGGGCCCAGGGCGCAATAGTTTGCCTTTAGCAAGGTTAGGTCATACAGTGGATGCGATCGAACTAACACCCATATTTGCCGAGAAACTATCATCCGCAGCAACCGCCGAAAACTTGCCGATAAATGTCACCCAAGGCGACGTTTTAGACCCATTACTGAGGATGAAAACTTATCGCTACAAATTAGCGATTGCTACCGAAGTTCTCTCTCACTTCCGCTATCCCGAACAAATTCGTCTTTTCCTCGGCAAAATGTCCGATGCCGTGTTAAGCGGCGGGTTTATCTTATTCAGTGCTTTCTTAGCTGTAGATGGGTACGAACCCGACGAGATGGCAAAACAAATGTCTGAATTGTGTTGGTCTTATCTGATTACCAGACAAGAATTGCAAGCAGCAATAGAGGGTTTGCCGTTAGAAATTATTTCTGATGAATCTGTGATTGAATACGAACAAAAACATTTGCCTGACTCTGCTTGGCCACCGACACCTTGGTTTGTCAGTTGGGCCAGCGGGCGAGATTTATTTTCGGTGCAACAAACACCGCCGTTAGAGTTGCGGTGGATACTTGTTAAACGCTTGTAAAGAGCTGTTTCTTTTATGTGGGCTTATATCATCTCCGGTAGCATCGGAATTAGGTAATGCGAGCGGGGAGCACGCGAGCTCATCCAAATATATGATTCCGATGCCACCGGAAACGATATTACCGATAGGTCAAATTATTCAACCTGCAAATTACAAAATCCTTCGGTATCTTTTCCTGTTCTAAACGAATTGTTTGCTTGGATAAATCAGCAAATAAATCATGCTCCTCCGGTGTCAGGTAAAATAAGTTAGCAACCTTGCACAATTTACCCGGCACAGCAGATTCCTGAAATGTATCGAAAGTTTCTCGATCCATCATAACAGAAATTGTTTGATCAAAATAAGACCTTAACTGCGAAAGAATCTGGAACCCTTGGGCATCCAAATCCCCCCAGTAAATTATTGGGCAATTCCTTAGCCACTCAACATCTTTTAAAATAGCTACATTAAACCCCTTTCCCCACAGCGCAAAGCTGTTGCTTAAATCAGGCAAAGTGCGAAAATTCATCTGATTCTCAGTAATAATAAAGCGGTATCCTTGAAGATTGCGACGTTCAAAATCCGAAATGAGTATGCTCATCTCCGAGGTGCTAATCCCATACTTCACCTGTAGGTTTTGATCCAAAGCTCTGATAGTTACCGATGGCTCAGCATATCGCAAACCAAATCGCTTTTCAAAATCATTTTCTTCTTGATTAATAGCATCATCTGGCAGGATAGCTGACAGCAATTCATTTAGAATACCTTTATTTTGTTCGATGAACTTAGTGTGAACATTTATCGGTAGTTCGCGAATATAAAGCTGAGGTTTGGGATGGTTCTGAAAATACAAGCATACAGGCAATAAATTCTCCCATTTTCCTAAGTAATTGATTACTTTTTGAGGATTTTGATTGAGCCAGATATTCAAATCAGGAATTTCATTTCTCATCCTTGCTACAACTTGTTTAAAATCCGCAACTTCAGGTTCCTTATTCAGGAATTTGAGATAATCTGTCTCTGTTTCAAATGTAATTCGGGATGGTAAAGACTGGATATCAAATTTGCGAGTTTTCCGCTGGATCAGCTCAACTTGATACCCGTAGCCAACGTACTTTTTTGAGCCTTTCAGAAGTTGCTGTACAGCATCTCTTAGCTTCAGGTAGTCGTCGGGAATTTTGCCAGCGGGAAAATCTCGCGGGAAAAAAGGTTCTCCCTGGAGCAAGGATTGCAGGAAGGGAATATATAGTCGATCGGCTTTTTTTCTGATTTCTTCGGGGGTAATCATCAACAGACGCAGTTAATTTGAAGCAATTTGTCCGAGAGGCTGTTTGTCTACGGACATATTATAAACCTTGGAGTCGTTCTCTTCAATACTGTTTTTAACATAGTAACCAGCTCCTGCATAATGCTCAAGAACTTGAATTTTGTCTTTGGGCGTCACTACCAGAAGCTGAAGATTTAATTGTTTAAATAAATCCATCGCATACCTTGCATTTGTTTCATCGGACTTGCTAAAAGCTTCATCAATGACCACAAGACGAAATGATTGAGATTTAGTTTCATCCTGTACTAATCCAAATTGATAGGCAATAGCTGACGCTAGAATAGTGTAAGCTAATTTAGCCTTTTGCCCGCCCGATTTTCCAGAAGAGTCCGAGTGATATTCCCTCTCCGTATCGTCGGCTTTATTCTTGACGCTGACTGAGAAATTGAGCCAATTACGCACATCGGTGACTCTTGCTGTCCACCGCTCATCTGACTGGAGGCGATCGATCAGCTCTTTAATTTTTTTAAAGCTAGCTTCGTCAGCTTCCGAAGTTCGCTCAACCCCTACATCAGCATAGCACAAACCTTTTTTTAAGAGATTTTTAAATTCCTTAATTTGGTTTTCTCCGTTGGCATCCCATTGGACTTGTATATAAGTCAAGGGTGTATATTCAATCATTTTTAAGGATTGATTGAGATCGTAAATATTGTCTTTAATGTCACTTTCCCATTCTTCTAAAGTATCTTTAAAATTATAAATAGCGCTATTAATTTTCTCATCAAGCAGTTTTTTAAATCTTTGTTCCTGTGTGGGTAAATCATCTCGTTCGATTTTTTCTAGCATTCCCTTGAACTCAGGGATAAATTCTACTGATGCGTCAACATTTGCAGTTTCTGCGGGATAGTCCCCCTTGTAACTACTCATCTTTTTTTCAATGCTGTTTCGCAGAGAATTCAACTTCTTGTTTGCGTCGCTTATTTGAGTTTGGTAAGACTCCTTTACTTGATATTTCAAACTATCAATGTTATCGAGGCTCGGAATTTGATGGCTGAAACTCTCTTCAATATCAGGAGTATAAGTCTGAATCTCTTGGGATGTCGATAAACTCGATCGTTGTTCGCATTCAGCGCTCTGTTTTTGGTAATGCTCGATATCGCGATCGATAATACCAATGTTTCTTTCGGCGACACTTTTAGCTGCGTCGTTTGTCTGAATGTCAGCGCACACAACAGTTAGCTTTGTCTTCAACTGCTCTAAACGATCGCAATTCCCCTCTAACTCCTGCTTTTGCTCTACAAGCTTTTGCTTCTCGATCGCGCGCGGTTTCCAGTCGATCGCAGAAAAATCATCGAATCCCAATAACTGTTCTAGCAGATTCTTGTGCCTGTTGCGATCTTTTTGTTGTGTTTCAATATCCTGTATAGCTTTTTCTACTCCACTAAGCTCTGCTTTACGCTCATTCAATTCAGCTTCACAATCCTTTATTCTCTTAGAATTGTCCCACCCCAAAATATATCTTCTTTTGTTCTCATTGCTGAAATGGCGATCGTCTTTTTCATGTCTATTACCCTTCTTAATCAAGCCATTTTTGGTAATCGCATAATTCTCCCGATCAAACAGCTCTAAATCTTGACAACAGATGCAGCTACCATAATTTTTTGATACTTCATTAGCCAGCCAAGCAGTATATTTAGTATCAGATTTAAACTCCAATTTGTTAAACAAGGAATTATCATCTAAGTTTTTGGAGACCCAATCTAAATTTTTATTGTCAACTTTCTGATAAACGACGCGGCCATGCAGGTTAGTGCGATCGACATGTTTATTGAATTGATGGTAGTATTTTTCAGGAACTAAGAGTTGCAGTCCAAAGTTGTGCAGCAGTTTTTCGATCGCCCCTTCCCATTCTTGCCGCTCTCCATCCTTTACCTTCAGCAGTTCGCCCACAAAAGGAATTTCCGCCTCAGCAATTCCCAAATATTTTAATATCTTTTCTCTGATTCGCAAATTGTCAGCAGGAATCTGATTTTTTCGCTGTCTTAAAGATTGCAGTTCTTGATTTAACTCTGTGCAACTATCTTTAACTTGCTTCTCATTATTTTTTTTGTCGTCGCGTTGGGTTTTTAATTCTTCCATTTCAACATCAACACCTGATTGAGTTTCCCTTGCTTGGATTATAGAACTATTAAATGTATCCAGGTCACTGTAAGTTGGAAGTCCTATACCTTTAGCAATTCCATCGTATTTTTCGGCTGCTTGTCGATGATTAGCTATTTGACTGTCTAAAAACTTAATTTCCCGTTCTAAGTCTTTGATTTTCCGTCCGGTTTCATCATTTTCTATAGCGACGGTTAAGTCTTGCTTTTCCTGTCGCAAGCCTTCTAAATCTATGCGTATTTTTGATAAATCACGGCTAACTTGACTCTGTTCTTGTTGTTTTTCAGCAATTGCTTTTTCCAATAAACCTCTTTTATGCTGAGCGAAGTAGGCGGGAATAATTGGGAATACTTTATTTAAGTGATTCAGCTTATCCTTGACATTTTCGTAACTTTCAGACTCAGTGATTAGCGGTTTCAAAACCTCTAGCTGTTTCTTGGCTTTCTGCATTGCTTCATGGGAATAGGTTAAATTTTCATAATACTCGATCAGCTCTTGGATTGTATTTTCCACATTAGTTTTTTCCAGCATATGACCGCGCACAAAGTCATTTAATTTGCCAATTTCTTTGATACTGACAGTCTGATTGAATAAATCGAAAGCTTTTTCCGATTCCACACCAAAAATTTTACGAAATCGTTTGCTGTAGTCAGCAAATGTGTGAAATTGTTCAATTTTTACTTTCTGGAAAGATGCCAACTGCTTTTTTAACTCTGGTAAACTTTTAAAGTCATTGAAATGTTCGGCGATGCTCAGTTCGCCAGCGGCAACCAGAAACAACTTTTCAACTCCCTCTTTTACATACAAAACCTGAGCCAGAGTGACGTTCTGTTTGTATCCTTCGTTATAAAAATAAGCGAGTAAAACTGAATAATCATCTTTGGTACGCAGGTACTGCAGTTTAGACTTGTAGTCATCTTCAGCTTTAATTGTGCTGTAGGCTCCGAGTACATATGTCCTTTCGTCTCGCTCTCGCTTTCCTGAACCTGAAGCTAAGTTATAATTCCGCTTTCCATTCGGGACTAATAGTGTCAGTAGTGCGTCAACCAAAGTCGATTTACCGGAACCATTGGCCCCGGTGAGGAAGGAAGTTTTACCGTAGGGTGCGATCGTACCCTGCTTAAAAGTTCCCCAGTTTAATACTTCCAGCCGATGCAAGCGATATCCAGCTTTGGAATTGTCACTCTCAAATTCAAGCATTAGATTTGTCATAAGCTTCTAACCCTTTTTTGATATCCGTCAATGTTTCAGCGGGAATTTTAGCTTTGAGGATGCGGCGAACCTCATATTCGCCTTCTTTATTCTTTAACTCTTTCAAAAAGTGCAACTTGACAACTCGATTGATCGATTCGTCAAATTTTTTCAAAAGCTTTGGGTCATCAGTTTGCTCTGGAAAAAACGGACGCATCAAATCGTGAATTTGATGTTTAGACACAATGCAGCGATCCGAATCAGAGGTGCTGTTATTAAACTCTAGCAATTTCTCGCGTAATAAAACACATAGTACCGTAACTTCGTAGCTCAGGGGAACTCTCTTAACCAGCCTGGGCAGTTTCTTTGCTTCCTCGTCGCCATCGTCACCATCTGGCTGCTGTAAAAAAGCATATCCTTCCGCTTCATCTAAATAAAGTCTCAGCCCAATTTTTCCAAAGTATTCTCTGACGTTTTTTTCATTCTTCAATAGCTCACCCCAATCATCCTTATCTTCATCTTCATACAGGATACCCTGTAGTAATTTGATGAGTGCTGGTGCGTAGGATGCGATAATCTCGTTTGTCATCATGAATTTGCTGTGTTTATCTTTTAAAAATAACTTGTGGGAGTGTCAGGTGCAGGATGTTCTGCTTGTCAAAGGAACTTGCCGTAATGCGATCGCTCACTGAGTCATCGATCGCGTGTTTTGTGTCTTGAGAGGCGATCGCCAAATAAGCAACTACTTCAGACAAACCCTTTTCCACCGGATACTTCTCAATTACTTCAGCTAGCGTTACCCAATCTTTGCCCTCCAATGTTGCTGCAATCTGCCGCTTCAATACTTCCTCATCCACATAACAATAATTTCGCAAAGCATCAATTTGTTCCCTCGGTAGATCAACAGTTGCGTTGCTCAAATTGTAGTTTTTAAAATTCCGATTTTCTGTTGGTTTCCCCAACGGTCTTTCCATCAGCAGTTGCACTTCCGGGTCGCCTTCTATCCAAATAAATTCCTCCTTTTTGGGAGGATTATCGAGCGTCGCAAGTGCTAAATTTTTAATCTCTTTAATCAGTTCAATTACTCGTTTGTTCTCGGCGATATGCTGTTCGACCAGGATTTTTCGCAACTGTTCGGCAAGACGATAATTAGATTTAATAATTTTGTCGCTAGCTTGAATCAGACTGCGTTTAATTCTTCGGAGTGTGGGATTTTGTTTACCCAAATCTTGAAGTTCTGGCAAGCCATATACCCCATTAATCAGTTGTTCCAATTCTTCCTGTTTAGAAGGATCTGTCAGAAAATCTCGGAAGGCATAGAAGCTGCGCCCCTGATCGGATTTCCTAATTTCTTCATCCCCCTCAATTACCTGTGCCACAACTAACCCCTTTCCCCCCTCCTCTTTTAGCTGTGCCTTTTTCACTTTGTCCGTGATTTCTTTAAAATTTTGCTCGACATCTCCAAAATCAGCAAGGAGTCGGCCGGCCACATTATTAGCTTTTAGAAACCACTCTTTGAGCTTAGATTCGCTGTAGCGTTCAACCTCACCAGTTTGTTTGATTGTGTCGATTTCTTTTTGAATGGCTGCTTTTTGTTTTTCTAATTCGTCTAAACGCGCTGCTGGATCTTCTGTACTTTTGGTTACAATTTCTTTGAGAAGGGAAAATATCTCTAAAAACTGTGATTCAGTGCCAATAAACTCTCTCCTCTTCAAATCTTCCAGCCAACCAATCGCCCGATTAGTACCCGGTGCAAGTTCAAAAACCGGATCGTCATTCTTCGTCTGATAATATTTCTTCAAGAACTGATGATCGCTGTTGCACCAAGTATCCAGGTAAGTCTGTGCTTTCCCACGATATAGTTCCGGTCGATCTTCGCACAGCTTCTCCAAATAATTTTCAAGTTTTTCTACCAGTTCTGATTGGGGAACGGTAATCCGATTTAGAGACTTGAACTGGTGATACAAAAAACTGATAATTAAAGGTGCATTGTCAGTTCTTAAAAGTTTAAGGCTAGGCTCGTTTTTTAAATCATCTTCTATTTGGTCATGTTTCATATGCCCAGCGTTAAATTATAGATTTAATTGTCGTCCGATTAGCATTTAACCCTTGGCAAATATGAATTATGAATGGTGAATATGTTTTTTTCACCATTCATAACTCATACACTCTTAAAATTTAAACCTCGGATGCCCGCAATTGTCCGCAGGCTGCATCTGCTTCTAAGCCGCGAGAATACCGCACGCTAACTGCAATTTTCTTTTCCTTCAAAGTCGCAACGAAACTGTTAATTCGATTGGGATTCGGGCGCTGATATTCAGCTTCCTGAATCGGATTGTAAGGAATCAAATTGACGTGACACTGAAAACCGCGCAAGTGAGTTGCTAACTCTGCTGCGTGTTCCGGTAAGTCATTCACACCTGCTAAAAGTACGTATTCAAAACTCAATCGGCGCCCAGTCGATCGCACATATTCCCGACATTCTGCGATTAACTCACCCAAAGGATAAGGGCGGGCGCTAGGAATCAACTCTTCGCGCAATCTTTGATTGGAAGCGTGGAGGCTAACGGCGAGGGTAACTTGCAGTTGATGTTCGGCTAGTTGGCTGATGCGATTGCGAATTCCTACTGTGGAAATGGTGATATTTCGCTGTCCAATTCCTACGTCTTGATTCAAACACTTGACAGCAGCTACAACATTATCGAAATTCAGCAGGGGTTCGCCCATACCCATAAATACGATGTGGCTGACTCGGCGGCCGAAATCTTGTTGTACTGTCAAGACTTGATCGACGATTTCGTGTTTTTCTAAATTGCGCTTGAAACCGCCTTTTCCGGTAGCGCAAAAGTCGCAGCCCATCGCGCAGCCAACTTGGGCTGAGACGCACACAGTCAGCCGTTTATCGGTGGGAATGCCTACGGTTTCAATGATTTGACCGTCTGCCAATTTTAAGAGATACTTGACGGTGGCGTCTGGTGCGACCGATCGAAAGTGAATAGTCGATCGCCCGATCGGGATTTTAGCAACAGTCTCGCGCCACTGTTTCGAGAATACAGAAATGTCAGAGATCGATCTGGCACCTTTCTCATAAATCCACTGGTACAACTGCTTTCCGCGATAAGCCGGTTGTCCCTGCTGCTGCACCCACTCCGTTAACTCAGCTAAACTCGCGCCCAACAAGGGCGGAATTTTACCCGACTCAACAGCCAAAGCAGCAGTCTTGCGAGACTGATTCGCACCCTTGGAATTACCAGAAGAGTACACCTGAGAAACGGAAGTAGGAGACATAGGTCATCAGAAAATTTAAAGCCATCCTCCATATTAAAACTTCTCGACCAAAACTGCCGTTAATCCTCAAAAAGGCGAAGTCTCGATCCCCCTAAATCCCCCTGATTGTTGGGGAGTAGGGGTTGACTTTGAGAATAATCCGGTTCCCCCCTTTTTAAGGGGGGTTAGGGGGGATATTATTGTGGACTCACAAAGAAAACTCCAAACACAAATGTCCGCAACAAAGTTAATTTTTGGCAAAATTCCCCAAATATTGCGTGTAAATGACCACAGCCCCCTAAAATAAACTCTGGAGTTTGTTAAAGGGTATGCAATCTGACGGCTTTCCATCACAATTAATGCAACTTTTATGGTGCTAAATATTCTTGCGCTGCCCTTAGCGTTTCAATTTACATCGCCTGGCCCAATTATCTTTGAACTTGGCCCCGTAGCCATTCGCTGGTACGGGCTGTTGATAGCTTCGGCCGTCTTGATTGGGGTCAGTCTGTCGCAATACTTGGCCGAAAAGCGCCGCGTTAACCCGGAATTATTGGGTGATTTGGCAATTTGGCTGGTTTTGGGCGCTATTCCCTGTGCTCGAATTTATTACGTGGCTTTCGAGTGGCAGCAATACGCCCAGAGGCCTGAAGATATTATTGCGATTTGGAAAGGCGGAATTGCCATTCACGGGGCGATTTTGGGTGGGACGATCGCAGCTTTAATTTTTGCGAAAATTCAGCGAGTTTCTTTTTGGCAATTGGCAGATTTAATCGCGCCTTCGGCAATTCTCGGTCAGGCGATCGGACGCTGGGGAAATTTCTTTAACTCCGAAGCTTTTGGCAGTCCTACGGATTTGCCTTGGAAACTCTATATTCCGGCCAACAGCCGCCCGCCCGCCTATGCTAATTTTGAATACTTCCACCCCACATTTCTCTACGAATCCCTGTGGAATTTGACAGTATTTGGGTTGCTTCTGAGTTTATTTTTTCGCGATCTGCAGGGCAAAATTCGCTTGAAAACTGGTGCTTTATTTTTGGTTTATATCGCAGCTTACAGTTCCGGTAGAGTCTGGATTGAAGGGTTGCGGACTGATAGTTTGATGTTCGGGCCGCTGCGGACGGCACAGATGGTAAGCTTGACTGGGATTGTGTTAGGGTTGGGCGGGTTAGCTTGGCTTTATTTGCTCGCTCGACCTTTACCCGATGTTGTGTCCCCCAATAGCGATCGGCCAAAGATCACTCACAAATCCCCAGAGGATCAATAAAAAACCCCAGAGAGGTTAGTCTCTAGGGTTCAAAACCAGGGTGCATCTACCATCTATTACTTCCAACCAAAATAGGTACATCCGGAAGCGTCCATAAATTTAGCAAATTTGTTAGCAGCAATGAGTTTGACAGAGATTGAAGCCCTAATTCCAGGGGTATACATTGTAGGTGCAGGCCCGGGAGACCCGGATTTGTTGACTGTTAAGGCTCAAAAATTACTGGCTGCAGCCGATGTCATATTATTTGCTGATTCCTTAGTGCCAGAGCAAATTTTGCAGGGGGTGCGCGCAGATGCTGAAGTGATCCAAACTGCGGATAAGACCCTCGAAGAGATTGTACCTTTGATGGTGGAACGAGTGCGCGAGGGAAAAAGCGTCGTCCGTCTGCATTCCGGCGATCCCTGTCTGTACGGGGCTGTCGGGGAACAAATGCAAGCTTTGGCCGACGCTGGAATTGGTTTTGAGGTAATCCCAGGAATTAGCGCTTTCCAACTTGCCGCAGCTAAACTTAAAATTGAGTTGACAGTTCCCGGAGTTGTGCAGACAATTATTTTGACGCGAATTAGCGGCCGAACCGAAGTACCCGAACGCGAAGAATTGGCCAGTTTAGCGACTCATCAAGCGAGTTTGTGCCTGTATTTGAGTGCCCGCCATGTCGAAAAAGCTCAAGCTAAATTGATGGAACATTACCCATCGGATTTGCCTGTAGCGATTTGTTATCGGTTGGGCTGGCCCGATGAAAAAATTGTGCTAGTTCCCCTTGACAAAATGGCAGTTGCTACCCGCGAAAATAATTTGCTCAGAACGACAATGTATGTGATTAGTCCGGCGTTGGGAAAATCAGCACAAGGGCGATCGCGCTTGTACCATCCAGAGCACGATCGGCTTTTCCGTCATTAGTCAGTTGGCAGTTGGCAGTTGGCAGTTGCAATGCCCAATTCCCAATGCCCAATTCCCAATGCCCAATGCCCAATGCCCCATTCCCCATTCCCCATTCCCGATGAAAGACTTAACTCGCAGACAATTTATCACTGTCACCGCATTAAGCGCCGGATTTGCCTTAGCAGTTCATCCTATTGCGACTGCCGTTATCAATACCGATGCTGCTGGTTTAGTTGCCGGTGAGGTAAAAATTCCCGTAAAAGACGGCTCAATTCCAGCCTACAGAGCAATGCCAGCCAGCGGCAGCAATTTTCCAGTAATTTTAGTAGTTCAAGAAATCTTCGGAGTTCACGCCCACATTCAAGATATTTGCCGCCGTTTTGCCAAATTAGGTTATTTAGCGATCGCCCCAGAAATGTTTGCCCGTCAAGGTGATGTTTCTAAAATCACCGACATCCAAGAAATTATTAGTAAAGTTGTCTCGAAAGTTCCTGATGCTCAAGTTATGTCTGATTTAGATGCTACCGTAGAGTGGGCACAAAAGTCAGGAAAAGGCAATACTAATAAGTTGGGAATTACAGGATTTTGCTGGGGTGGCAGAATTGTTTGGCTGTACTCTTCTCACAACCCGAAAGTCAAAGCTGGAGTGGCTTGGTACGGGCGTTTGGTTGGCGATTCTACGGCTTTAACTCCCAAACAGCCGATCGACATTGCAGCCAGTTTGAAAGTGCCCGTATTGGGGCTTTACGGGGGCAAAGACCAGTCAATTCCCAACGATACAGTTGAGAAAATGCAGGAAGTTCTCAAAACTGGCAGCAGTGGTTCCGAAATTGTGCTTTATCCAGATGCGCCGCACGCTTTTAACGCCGACTATCGCCCCAGTTACCGGAAAAAAGAAGCTGAGGATGGTTGGAAACGGATGCAAGATTGGTTTAAAAAGTATGGAGTTTCTTGACAGTTGTAAGCTGTTAATTTTGACTTAAAACTGGTTTGAAATACTCACCGGCTATCAGGCGCGGTGATTCTTGACGCTTCATAGGGTTCTGCTACCGGAGTAGTCTGACAATCCCTCTGCGGCCGTTTTGAGTCGTGGCGATTCCCCATCCCGACTTTTTGTATGTTCCTCGAAGCATTTTGATCTCTGTCTTGCTCAGTGCCACAACTAACACAAAGCACTGAACGAATAGACAAATCAATTTTGCCCCATTTAAAACCACAATCCGCACAAACTTGGCTAGTAGGTTCCCACCTACTAATTACCTGAAATTCTCTACCAAACTTTTCAGACTTAGCCTCACAGAGAGTCCTGAATTCTCGCCATCCTTGCTGACTAATTGCCCGTGAAAGCTTCCGGTTTTTCACCATTCCTGATACATTCAAGTCTTCCAAAATAATCACTTGGTTTTCGTTGACTACTTTGGTTGATAATTTATGCAGGAAATCTTTGCGGGCATCGGCAATGCGGTTGTGCAACTTAGCAATTTTGATTCGGGTTGCGTTTCTCCTTTTAGAGTCTTTTGGTTGACGAGCTAATTTGCGCTGGAGTTTGCGAACTTTCCGGTCTAATTTTTTGTAGTTAGGGCTTTCGGCTTTTTCACCATTGCTCATCACTGCAAAAGTTTTAATCCCCAAATCGATTCCGATGCTTTGGTTTTTGGCATCAGAATGAACGGGTTGAACTTCTACCACAAAGCTTAGGAAATAACGATTTGCACAATCTTTGATTACCGTGACTGAGCTAGGTTCAGATGGAAGTTCTCTTGACCATATTGGGCTTACAATACCAATCTTGGCTAAATAGACACCGCCATTTTTTAGAGAAAAACCGCCAATCCTAAATCGGGCCGACTGGCTATTTGTTCTTTTCTTGAACTTAGGATAACCAACCTTACGACCTTTTCTCTTCCCCTTGCAGGAATCGAAGAAGTTTTTAAAAGCTGTTTCTAAGTCTGCTACAGATTGCTGTAGAGGAATATTAGAAACCTCGCTCAGCCAAGCTCTTTCTTCGGTCTTTTTCGCTTGGGTTATTACGATTTTTTGCAAATCAGACGAACTTGGTTTTTTTTCAGACTGTTTACAGAGAGCCAGACTGTCGTTCCAGACCATGCGGACGCAGCCAAACAGCCGAGCCAAGCTCTGTCTCTGTTCGGTCGTCGGATAAAATCTGTACCGGAATCTCGCCTTCATGGTTATACTGAATGTTGGTCTGTAAGTTTGATTATATATTGGTCTGTAAGTAATGACAACAGTTTACCGTCGCGAGCGCAATTCTGTTACACAACTTAAAATACACTTGGTATGTATAACAAAATATCGTCGGTCTGTATTCACGAGCGAAGGTCTTGATTTGATTGAAAAGTCGTTTCGAGAAGTAGCCCAAAAAATGAACTTTCAAGTGCTAGAGTTCAACGGGGAAGCCGATCATGTTCATACGCTGATCGAGTATCCGCCTAAATTGTCGATATCTCAAATAGTTAACGCACTCAAAGGTGTTTCCAGTCGTCGATACGGACAGGCTGGACACAAAAAACCCCACAAAGAAGCATTATGGAGTCCTAGTTATTTTGCTGTTTCTGTTGGGGGTGCGCCTTTAGAAGTTTTGAAAGAGTATATTAGAAATCAAGGTGCGATTCGTTGAAACGTAAATCACGGTGAAAGCCCGTACATAGCGTTTCCAGCCACAAGGCTGA
>NZ_JAUBPT010000127.1:0-22590 GCF_036700905.1 Microcoleus sp. S13_C3
TCGCTTTAAATTCAGTTCCAATTCTAGTTGTTAACATTTCTTTACTTACCTTTGTTTTTTTATACCGACCTACTTACATTTTGGTAAATGCTCTCTGTAATTGACACACTTTCTATTGAGACAAGTTAACTCGTAATTGCGAGTTAATAATTGATAACCAGTGACGAGTTGGCTAATTTCTCCCCAAACCAGTTCCAGAATAGCTTGAGCTGGAATTGCATTACTATCCGTTGAATTGGTTTGAACATTTCCTTCAACTTCTGGAATGACCAACGGGATTTGTTGAGGCAAGCTCAAATTCTGTTTGAGGCTGGTATGAGTGTGGCTAATCGCTACAGTAAACAGTCGAGTTTCAGGGGTGTTTTGCAAAATAGCTTTGCCATTCAAGAGTGAGCGCGAAGTATAAGTCACCAAACAGCCGTCTGAGTTTTGCGTGCGGTAAATAGCACCAGGAAATACCTCTCGATAAGCAATCTCCGCACTGAGGAGTTCAATCTCTTCTTGAGTATCCGCATCCACCAGTTGTATCGTGCTAGAACCCGTTCCCCCTCGAAAGTTTACATCTTTATGCGGAAAGCCTTTAGCCCATAATTTATCCCGGCTTCTGTGAAGAACACCTTGCTCGATTAAAGCCGTTGCAATTTGAGGAGCGCTTTTGCCAAAATAGTGTTTTAACTTACTGGAAGGAATGCCAGTTTCGACAGCCGCGCACATCAAATGTTTGGCAATATCTATGGGATAATTGGCATTAAAGCTTACCAATTCAGATTCGGCAGAAAGTAACAATTCAGGGCGTTCAGCAAAGTAGTTATCTAAAGGCGATTGGGCAATAGGAATAAAGACAATTAAACCGGATTTTGTGCGACCGGCTCGACCAGCTCTCTGCCTAAAAGCTTGCAAGCTTCCCGGCCATCCCCTAATAATAGCAAAGTCAAGTTGAGGCAAATCAATACCTGCTTCGAGAGCGCTGGTGCTGAGGATACACTTAACTGTTCCTGACTTCAAAGAGTTAATAATTCCCATGCGGCGCTCGCTCGTTAAACTGCCGTAGAAAATTGCTACTTGCGACTCAATTCCAGAGTTAGTTTGAGTTACGGCTTCTTGCTTAAAAGTTGCCCACAAGTTCTTTATTGCTTGTCTGCCGTTACCGAAGCAAATTCCGCTTTGCCCTTGCTGCAACAAAAACATAATAATGCGAGCAACATCGGAATTAGCATCATGAGTCGGTTTAGTAACAATTAATTGCCGTTCTGGGACAGCAGCTCCGCTAGAGTTAATCCAAACTAACCGCTCTGATTTATTGAGATTTCGCTTTCGACTTCTACCAGATAGTAACTTCGCTAATTTAACGGGATTGCCAACGGTAGCACTCAATATCAGGAATTGCAGTTTTTGAGAAGAACCTCCGCGCTCGTCTACTGCCAATTTTAAGCGGCGAATTAAGCTAGCCATGTTAGCTCCGTAAACTCCGTTAAAAGTGTGAGCTTCATCTAGGACAATATAGCGGAGGCGACTTAAAAAATGCTGCCAAGGCTGACTCCAGTGAACGCCTTTCAGCGCATAGTGAATTAACTCTGGTGTTGCGCTGATTATGCTAGGATTTGCAGCTAATAATTGTTCTCGGGTTTTGGGAGGAGTATCTCCAGTTAGAAGGGCAAGGCGCGGGCGCGCAGGCTCAGGAATCAGTTGGAGCAAATCGGCAAGTTTTTGACTTTGGTCGGCTGTTAAAGCTTTCAAGCCATAAATAGAGAGTGCAGTAAATTGATGTTGGAGAATGCCCTCTAAAATAGGCAAGTACGCACTTAAAGATTTGCCAGAAGCTGTTGCTGTGCTGAGGATGACATCTTTGCCCTGGCGCACGGCTTTGAGTGTTTTAATTTGGTGCGAATAAAGCTGTTGAATGCCTTGGCTGTGCAAAGCAGAAATTATTGAAGGCGGCAAGTCTTGAGGAATTTTGTAGAGCTTAGGAGTTGTAGCAGTAGCGATTGTCTGATAAATAACCTCTTCGCCTAAAAACTCACACAAATCGGCTGTTGCAGTTGGCTGCAAGTGGCTTGCTTCTGGGAAGTTATTTTGGTGAAAATCATGTCTGGCTATTAGTTGGGAAAGAAGGTTGATATAATTGGGAGGCATTGGTCACTCTAAGAATGAATTTTTTCTCTTTTACTACCGATAGGTAGGAAAAAGAACGAGAGAAGAAATTCCAAAAAAACCAACTGGGAGTCGGACTGAATTTGGTGGCAATTATGGGTTTGGGTTCAGGAACTAGGGAAACGGTAGGTCTCTGGCTCACTGCGCGATTACCCTGCCCCGTGAGACGCTAGCATTAACACAGTACACTTGCTATGTATATAGCGGTTCTCAAGCAAGTGAGGCGTCAACTGCCCATTAAGCTGCTACGCATTTAAAGTGTCTATTGGGAATGAGGGGAAGAGAGGGAGAGGGGAAGAGAGTGCAGTTCGGAGTTGAAGGTTGGAATGTAGCAAAGAAGAGAGGGAGAGGGGGAGAAAGGGAGAAGGGGAGAGAGGGAGAAATTTTTACGCTTTTTCTACAAGGATTGAAGTATATAATTTAAAGACGCGACAGCTTACCAATTACCAATTACCAGATGTACCTCATTTAACCCAGAAGTGTTATAGTATCCAATTAAGAATAATAAACCTATGCCTTACAGTAAATTTACTCTCAGCAAAGCTGTAGATGATTTCCATCTCACAATCATTGAAGGCTCGCGTTTCTTACCAGAAATTTCCCCGGTCACTCCTAGCCCTTTACTACAGGATATTCTTAAAGAAACGATTCCCTGGGCGATCGCGGTGAGTAGCGAAAAAGCTCGTTCGGAGGGGATTATCAATCCTGTGTTACTAGAAGTAAAACGCCAACTTCAAGGACAGATTAGCGTTTTTTCAGGCGAAGAATTCAATGTAGAACCGGAGGCTGAACTCACAGGGTATGTTGACTTTCTCCTGAGTCGTTCCCCGGAGCAACTATTTATCAAAGCCCCTGCGGTTATATTGGTGGAAGCCAAGAAAGAAGACCTTAAACCGGCTCTTGGGCAATGCCTTGCAGAAATGGTTGCAGCTCAACGCTTTAACCAACAAAAGCAACAGCCGATATCGACGATTTATGGAACGGTTACTAGCGGTACAGTTTGGCGGTTTCTTAAACTGGAAGAGCAATGCGCGTCCATTGATCTTACAGATTATCCGCTTCCTCCGGTTGAGCAAATCTTGGGGTTTCTGGTTTGGATGATGCAGGAAAGATGAGCTGCTATTAAACGTTTTTTGAGTAGATCGGTTAACTGATTTTCACTGGGAAGTCTAATAATGATGAGAGTGGGTAAGTTTATTGCGGCTCGGAAGTTTATACAAATAGAGATGAGAGTGCGATTGTACCTTCAAAAACTGCTGCGATATCTAGACAATAACTCAATACGCTTGGGTTAACTGTTTTTGTCATTGCGAGCGTCTTCGCGTTAGCTTTCGCGATCCGTTCGCCGAAGGCGTTCGGTGAAGGGTAGGAAAGCAATCCCGTCTGTTTTTCACATCGTTTTACTGAACAGACTGTCTTAAATAAACCGTATTGGACAATAAATAATGACTATTTTTCGACTCTCTGAGCTTTAAATTCTAACTGCTTTCGCTGTCGTTCTACAAACTCAGCCAGAGAACTTTTTCTCCCTTCCATCTCCTGAAAATCCACCACAAAACTAGCTGTTTTCAGCTCAACCGCTAAAGCTTCAGTAATATCGATAATTTCCACCCAACTCGCACATTGATAATCTGAGTCTTCGTATTGCTTAATTCGATTTTCTTCCAGCCCCAGTCTATCCGCAAGTTCTTTTTGAGTCATTTTCGCAGCAATTCGAGCTTTAATTAAGACTTTTGGCAGCTCTAAAATCGAATCTACTTCAATTTTGAGGTCTTGAGTGCGATCGCACTCCACCAATCTTTCATACTCAGCTATTTCTGCCCTAAAAGTATCCAGATGACTTTGGATAGATTCACGCATCACTAACCACCAAGGATCGTTCTTTTTCACCTCTTCATCTTGGGCGTCATACTGGGCTAGCGTAGATTCACATCTTTTCGCTAACTCTTGGGTATACTCATATTGCTTTTTATTTCTAATCATGGCGACCACCTTACTAAATCTATAGCAATAATTCCTTTAGGATGCAGCTCTCTGTCCCGTTGAAATAATTCATAGGAAGTTAGATCGTAACTACCGACTGGCTGGTCGGACGGAAAGATTTCACCGCGATAAAGAGCTTTCTGTGCGGCTCTATCTGCATAATTTCTCAGTCGAGGAGCATGAGTTTTCAGATAATTCATATCAACCTCTTCTCTATCCCAACAAGCATCAAAATCTTGAGGAGCTAGTTTGCTAGTAATAAAACTACCATTGATGTAAATTGTTCTGCATCCTGCTGCCTTTAGCTGCTCCATTGCCATTTGCAAACCATCTATCATGCGAGTACGAAGTGGTGTTATTCCAAAGCGATCTTTGAATTCTTCCCATTCGGCCCAATACACTCCTGGTGGCAAGTTGCCGTTCTCATCAAATTCGGGAATCATGCCCTCACACCTTTACATTTTAACACAATTTTATTGTCGGTTTTTATAGCTATTGATTTCCTCAGCATACCTGAATATGCAGGCAAAAAGCCATCGCTCTGAGTGATAATTAATAAGTTGTAACAGAAGCGACTGGTGCGATGCAGGGTTTTGAGTTAACTTTCAGTTCTAATTCGACACCGAATGTTCCGAATATTCCGACTCAATACGGTCAAATAGAAGTCGCCACAACTACATTTAGACTCAATGGTCAAACTCACACCTAAACGATGGAATACGACGAGGATTCGGAGGGCCTAATCGTCGCTATCAGAACCTCCCAAAGTAACAGTCAATCAGTAGTTTATGATGCCTTGGAACAGGTCAAATCGATGACAGATGTATTTGGCAACGTCACATCATACAGCTACAACTTGCACCAAGCATCCGGGGCAACAATACAACTCCACCTGCTGGGTCGGTTGTAACTCGCATTGACGAAATTACCTTACAGAAAAAATATGGTAAGCGGAAAGCGAGCAAAACTTTATTTAGTCCGCTCGATGCAAGCGACTCTCTTAGACTTTAGTTCCAGTAAAATTTGGCAACAAATCTGGACTTATTGTACATTATATTACGCCAAAAATGTTAAAAAATAACTTGGATAAGTAATGAAACAACAGCTTTTTTAACAAGACAGTTAATGAAAGGCTGCCGAATTAACTCGGCAGCGCTTTCCTGTTATTTAAGGTGAGTGAGTTGAGTGATGCTGAGCAAAGCAGGCAACATCGAGTCAGGCTTATCTCCTGTTTTGAGAGCAATTTCTAAATCAAACAAAATGGAGAGCGATCGACTTAAACAGTTAGCAGATACTTCCTTAACCTCCTGCTTGAGGAAATACAGCCGTTTGGGGTTACTAATTCCGCACATACTAGCAATTTCACTATCAGAAAGTTTGCCGCCGGAATCCAGAGTAGCTTTTACCCACAGCCAAGTTTTAAACTGAGTTTGGAGAGTGGCAATAATTGCTAAAGGAAACTCTGCCCGAGATAGCAATTCATCAAGCACCTTAATTGCCGCCACTGCTTGACCTTTTAAAAGAGCTTCTGCCAGTTGAAAACAGTTGGCTGTGGTAGCTGGAACGAGGATTTTAGCAGCTTCTTTGGTAATGCGATCGCCCGCAGCATAAATGGCTAATTTCTCCAGTTCACTAACTCTTCTAGCAGAATCGTTACCAATCGCTACCGCTAGATAACTGACAGCATCTCTGGCAATTGAGAGATTCATCTGTTTAGCAGTAGCAGCGATCGCACTTTCAATCAAATCAGTACGCCAAGGGGGAATGAGAGTAAACTCCTTAAGTTTACCAAACAGCAATAAATGCTTGACTACCTTGAGCCGTTTGTCGATAACAGCAGCAGTGAAGACTAAGTGCGTTGTGGCGGGTAATTGGGGCAAAATTTGCAGCAATTCTAGCCCCATTTCTCCAAATTGCTTGAAATCGCAATTTTCAACAACAATAAGTTTGTTTCCTCCGCCGAAAGGAACTGAAGCAGCAGCAGAGAGGGCTGCATCCAGGGAAGAAGCATCGAAGCGGTGGATGTTGAAATCTCGCCAGAGAGGATGAGTTTGAGTCTTAAACTTTTCAACTTCTCGTTCAATTGCGTAGGTGTCATTCCCAATTAGGATGCTAATCATGCTGCTAATTCCTCCTGTTGTTTGACAGTTACAGTAACAGAGCGGCCTAAAGCTTTAGTAACGATCCGCTGCACGCATTCAAGGTGACTCTGAAACTTGTTCGCGTATTTTCTTTCTACTGCTAACACACATGAATCAGCCGAAAGTTCGGCAATTTGAGCGCGGTTTAAGAGGCTACGATTGCCTGGTTTCGCTGCTGCTACTACTTGCGCCCAAGTTGTCTCAAAGTCAGGAGAATCTGCTTCTATTTTTTGAGGGGTTTTATCAAATTTGTCAGGCTGATTAGATTGGGAAGTTGTCGGCAACCGCGTTTCGGGGGCAGCGGGTTTGCTTGACAGCATCAAGTTCAGCAGACAGACTTCTAACCAGGTAGCAGCATTGGTGCTAGTTCTCAATTGAAATTCTGATTTTTGCAATTGTGTACAAGCCGCATCAATTGTTTCAAAATCGAGATGAAGAGCGAGCGAGCGCAGTTGTGAGTAGCCTACTGGCCCTGCAATTAAATTCTGGCAGTGGCGCGTTGATTTGACAATGAGCAAATCTCTCATTGCTGCTAGCAAGCTGCTGAGAATAAGTTTAGGGGTTTTGCCGCTGTCAATGAGCGTTCTCGAAGATTGCAGTACGCTTAAGGTATCGCCAGAATGAATGGCTTTGAGAAGGGCGATCGACTCTTGCTCGCTGATACTGCCAGATACTTCTGCAACTTGAGTTAGGGTAATCTCTGAGTTTAGCAGTGAAAGCTGAGAAAGTAATTGCAGGGCATCTCTTAACCCTCCGTCACAGGTGCGAGCGATCGCCCGCATGGCCTCACTTGCGATCTCAATAGATTCAGTGGAGCTAATTTTGTGCAATTGTCCGACAATAGCATCAACTGACAAGGCTCGGAAGTTAAAAGTTTGGCAGCGGGAGATAATTGTCGGCAGGACTTTATGTGCTTCAGTCGTACAGAGAATAAATACCACATGAGCCGGAGGTTCTTCAAGGCATTTGAGGAGAGCATTTTGAGCGCTGGTACTGAGTTGGTGACACTCGTCTAAAATCCAGATGCGGTAAGGGCTCATCGCTGGCGCAAAGTTGCTGTGTTGTATTAATTCTCTGGCATCATCCACGCCATTGTGAGAGGCAGCATCGATTTCAGTTACGTCTAAGCTTGAACAGGAGTCAATGGTTTTGCAGCTTGAACATTCCCCGCAAGGAGTAGCGGTTGGCTTTTTGCTATTCAAACAATTGAGGGATTTAGCAAGAATGCGAGCGGTTGAGGTTTTGCCTGTTCCTCTGGGCCCGGTAAATAGGTAAGCTTGAGCAATTTTGTCGGAGGTGATGGCATTGGTCAAGGTTGTTTTAATGGTGTCTTGGCCCACTAATTCTTGGAGGTTTTTGGGTCGGTATTTGAGGTGCAGTGGTTGGTACATTTTGAGTGGTTAGAATACTTCTGGTAACTATTCCCCGATAGGGGAGGCATTACCCAGCAGCAGTTCGATCGATCGGAGGCTGGCTCATCTATGGGCGATTTTTATTGGGTAATTACCCAAAATATGTACGGTTTTGTCACCTCCACAGCGCTATAAGCTAGATAGCATTAGAAAAGTGTCAAAAAAATTCGTAATTGTTAATTCGCAATTCGTAATTACAATTAGTAGGGTCTTCCCCTACTGAATAATTCGTACTTGTTAATTCGCCACTCGTAATTGCGAGGTTGAATTACCAAAATCGGAGGTTAAATTAGTAATTATAATTAATTGAAAAACTTTCGCTATAAAACGGCAAAAATAGGATGGCAAATTAGTATTTTTTAGTCAAAAGCCTCCTCATTTTGTAGGAAAAAGCACATTGTTTTGTAGACAAATAAAATATTTATTTTGACTAAGTTTTACTCGCAAATCGGTTCGCCATTACGTATATTGCGGAAAAAATGTTCAGTTCAAATTAAGACCAAATAGTTATTGTAAGATTTTACCAGTGTTGAAAAAAACCTTTTTTGCAGTAATTATTGCGCTTTTATCTTTTATGGTTGCACTCATCCTATCAGCTCAAAGTTCTGAGGCTGTCAGTGAACTCTATGTATTTGGGGACAGTCTTTCGGATATGGGAACGGTGTTTCGAGCGAGCGGGGGTCAATATCCGCCTCGTTCGACTTACTTTCAAGGGCGTTACTCGAATGGTAAAGTTTGGGTAGAGTATCTTGCCGAGCGCCTGAAGTTGCCGCCTGAACGAGTCACTAATTTTGCATCTGGAGGTGCAACAACGGGGAGCGATCGCAATAGCCTTGTCCCGGGTTTGTTAACTCAAGTTAAGTCATGGACTAACTCCCAAAAACAGGCAAATCCTCATGCGGTGTATGTACTGTGGGCGGGTGCGAATGACTATTTGCAGGGGGCAAATAATGCGAATATTCCCGTTGAAAATGTGGCGGGGGCGATCGCATCTCTTGCTGCTGTGGGTGCGAAAAATATCCTGGTGGCAAATTTACCAGATTTGGGGCAGTTACCGGCGACGCGAACAGGCGCTAATTCTGCAAGACTCACTGCGTTAACACAAGCACACAATCAGGGTTTGAGGCGAGCGGTTAAGGTATTAAGTCAACAGCATTCAGACTTGAAAATCGCGACTTTGGATGCTAATGCGCTTTATCGGGAAGCGATCGCGAATCCGGCTAAATATGGCTTGACAAATGTGACGGGTGCGTGTTTATCGGGAGGAGGTGTTTGCGGTAGTCCCGATCGATTTTTGTTTTGGGATGGCATTCATCCGACGACGGCCGCACACAAAATTTTGGGGGAAGCAGCGTCGGCGATTGTGCAGGAGAGCAGGATGATTAAATCTGAATTGGGGATGCTTCGGTAAACCATTTTAAGGCCCGACGGGCGATCGCCACAGGAACGGCATGAGGTCGGTCAAACTGATGATACAGCACTTCATAATCTGTAGGATTTATATATAATTTACGCAACATCACAGACGGGGCTGTTTATCGGGGGGTTGGCCTCCTATTACACCATATACGAACACTCTGCGTAATTTTGGCTATACGATTGCGTTGACATACTCCCCGGCTTAAAAGCGCGGGGATTCTTAACACTTCATTGACCGATACTACCGAAGTAATTTTACTCAGTCTCCATGTTCATTTAGAGTCGTGGCAATGCCCTATCCCGACTTTATTTATATTTTTGGCGGCGTTCTCATCTCTGTCTTGCTTAGTACCGCAATTGAGGCAGAGTATAGAACGCACAGAGAGGTCTATTTTCCCCCACTTAAACCCGCAATCTGAGCAAACTTGGCTGGTAGGTTCCCAGCGACTAATTACTTTGAACTCTCTGCCATACTTCCCACATTTTCCCTCGCACAAAGCCCTAAACTCACCCCAACCTTGCTGACTAATTGCCCTTGATAGCTTCCTATTTTTTACCATTCCTGCTACATTCAAATCTTCTAAAATGACAAGTTGATTATCCTTAGCCAAGTTAGTTGATAGTTTGTGCAAAAAATCTTTTCTAGTGTCAGCAATTCGGTTGTGCAGTCTAGCTATTTGCAGTCGGGTTTTATTCCGCCGTTTAGAGTCGAGTTTTTGACGGGAAAGTTTATGCTGTAATCTGCGAATTTTGCGATCTAACACTTTGTAGTCAGGGCTTACCGCTTTAGTCCCGTCACTCATTACAGCGAAGGTTTTAATGCCTAAATCAATGCCGACGCTGTGGTTCTTAGCTTCGACTTCTTCGGGATAATCCTCTACTACAAAGCTGATCAAATACCGCTCTGCACAATCCTTGATTATAGTTAAAGAGCTTGGATGGTCTGGCAATTCCCTAGACCAAATCAGCTTAACTCTGCCAATCTTTGCAAGGTAAACATAATCATCCCTCAAGGAAAAACCGTTTGTGGTTAGTTTTGCGGATTGGCTGTTTGTCTTTTTTTTGAACTTTGGATAGCCGACTTTTTTGCCTTTACGTTTTCCTTTACAAGAATCAAAGAAATTCTTAAAAGCTGTTTCCAAATCAGAGACAGATTGTTGCAGGCAAATCGCCGACACTTCTCCCAACCATGCTCTCTCCTCAGTCTTTTTTGCCTGAGTTATTACAATTTTTTGCAGGTCTGTACAGCTAGGTTTTTTGGCAGAGTTTTTGCAAATTCTTAGGGCATCATTCCAGACTACTCTAGTACAACCAAACAATTTAGCTAAGCTAATTTTTTGTTCCGTACTAGGATAAAATCTGTATTGATACCGCGCTTTCATGCCTCTCTTTCCTATGTTATTCTTATTATACTATACCACAACATCTGAGAAAATTAGGACAATTTAGAAATTAAAACCGTCCTATAAAGACGGGGCTTTAAACCCCGTTCTTTGGTAAGGGAGAGCATCAATTTTAGATACCACTCCCCACCTTTCAACTATTCTTGCGGAGCGACAATATATTCGCACTCTAAAGCCTCTGTACCCGACGCAGGCGTTCCAAACGGTGCAATCAGTAGGGGAGCGGTAGGAGTTGCCATTAACACCCGCAAATCAGAGCTGGAAATCGCTTTGGCTGTATCAATTAAATAGCGGATGTCGCACTTGAGACAAAACTCACAGCCCCATAGTTTGGCATCAACTGTCTCAGTTCCTGAACTGAGAGTATTGTTGAGTGATGCTCGCACTTGTTGGGCATCTAAATCGAATTCTAAAATAGCTGTTAGGTGAGACTTGTCGCTGTGAGAAGCTAACCTCTCTAAGGCTTTTAAAAAGCTCAGCCTCTCAACCACCACTTGATGGCTAAATTCAGGGCGGTAGGGAGCGATAATTTGGTCGCAAACCGGATATTGCCCTTCTAGCAACTTCGTTGTCAACCGCCAATTATTCCACTCGAATGCGACAAAATTACTAGGTTGGTCTGGCAAACCTTCATAGTAAATCGTAACTTTGTCAGCAGAATTCAAAGAACGCTCCAATAACCGGAGTACCTTAGCAGGGACAGTAAAATTAATTATTTGACTGCTCAAAAGGTGGGAATTGCTGCTTTCGTTCAATCCTAAAACCATTGCTACCCGATGCCCGTCTGTCGTCCAAACTCTCAGTTGATCGAGTCCTCTGTCTGCGTCGTGACTGAGTTGAAAATTCCCTCCTGTTAAAATGCGTTTGTTTTCCTCAGAACTTACAGCAAATAAGCTAGCTTTTAGGACAGAAATTAACACGCTAGCAGGAAGCGTTACAAGTTTCTGTTGAACGCTGGGGATAGCCGGAAATTCGTCCGCAGCTAGCCCGCGAATGGCGTGCTTGCTCCTTGACGCACTCAGAGTGGCACTGACTGATGGAACGTCGCTTCCTTTAATAATTTCAGAAGAACTCTTTAAGGTAAGGCTGCCGTTAGGAAATTTTCCCAGAATGTCAGCAAGTATGGGTGCGGGGAGGGTAAGCTTTCCAGATTGATTGACATTCGCACCAAAGCTCACTTGCATTCCAAATTCTAAGTTGTAGGCAGTTAGATGCAAATGTTGAGTTTCTGCATCAGCTTCAATCAAAATATTGGACAAAATGGGATGGCTGCTATTGCTGGGAATGATGCCTTTCAGGGCTTGTATATAATCGTTGAATTCTCTTGAATTGCAGGCAACTTCAATAGCTGATGGGAGAGTAGAAGGGGAAGGCAATATCGCCTCATTTGACAAGGTTTCTAGAGAAGGAGCTTCGACGGCTGGAAGTGCTGCAAAATTGGTGCAAGTTTGTGAAGCTTCTACTTTTTGTGGATAGATTGTTAAGGGTTCGCAAACCGAGTCAGTTTCAGTTGTTGCTTTGACTGATTTCTTCACAGTTTTGGCAGAATTATGTGCTGTGGCAGTCGAGCGTTTTTTCTTAACTGTTCTCTCCAAATTTTCCTCTTGAGGCGGTGTTCCTGTTAGTCGAGATTTTGCCATAATTAGCCTGGTGTCAGGGGTGCGATTTGCCGCTGCGGTAGCAGCACTTATTCAGGTTGTTGAGAAAGAGGAGTGGGAAGGAGAAGGAGAAAGAGAAGGAAAAGGAGAAAGAGAAGGAAAAGGATAAGGGGAAGGAACCCACGCTTAAAAGCATAGGATTCAAGGGTAGACATTTTGTATCTAACTCGGTGGGTATCGATACAATTATTGATTTTTTGAACGTTGCTATCAACCCACAACTAAAGTTTTTTTCTCCCTCTTTATCTTCTCTTTCCCCTTGCCCTTTCGTTTCCTTGTTCGCCTTATTTTATAAATAGGACTTACGCACAGACTCTACTTTAGGAATTACGCAACTGGCATAGTCCAATCGATTTGTAGGGTGCGTCAGACTTTCGTTATAAGGCGATTATCGAGGGTTTGGGATAGTAACGTACCTTACTAATTGTGCCAGTTGCGCCCAGGACTGTACTTGTAGGTGCTGATGGCACACGTTACTACTACAGATAGTGTAAAAATTGATTTATGCAGCCTAAGTCCTGATGGAGAAGCTTTTTGAAAGTTGAGTGTTACTGACTGTTTTCTACAAACGTATGTGCCTCTTGGTTGAAGACTTTACCTCTTGGTTGAGAAGTTTACATTGTACTTGAGAATTTTATTGTTTGAGTACGAGTCATTGGGGGCAACAAATAATATCCGATATCGGCAGCGGCTTGCACCGACATAATAAAGTCGATGGTACTCTTTAAGTTTCTGTTGCCTGCTCAAATCTTGACCGATTAACAATCTGCTGAAAAGGTCGCTTCCGTCAATACCAACTTCATCAAAAGTGCTGCCTTGCGAATTGTGAATAGTCAGAGCAAAGCAATTGTCAATTTCAGCAAACAAATCATCTTTGAACCAGTAATATTTCCTCCAAAGAAATCCATTGCGTTTAGCACTCTTTAGCTTTTCTTTAAGTTCAGCCTGGTAACGCTTATTTTGCGACTCGTGCAGGACAAAGATTTGCCGAAATAAACCGTCATCAGTCACAATTTTTAGCAGCCAAACTCGATAGCCTCCGTGCTGGTTAATCTCAACTTCCTTGACGGTAAATTCCGTTGAAGTCGGCAAAATTACGGTTTTGCCGTCAGGTGCCATGACGGGTTTTTTGGTAATTAGCCTTTCTCCCGGTACAAATTTGGGTGCAGCTTTACCGTAGACTTGTTCTCTGATAAGCTGATTGTAGTATCTGACTCGTTTGTTAGTCCAGCACAGAATTCTGAAACGATCGGGATTTTGACCAAATTCTAGATCGATCGTTTTGACAGCATATTGTAGCAGCGTTTCTGATTTAACTTTGAATGCACCGTTTGACTTGTCTCCTTTTTTGTATTTAGAGTGTGGCAAAAATATGTCTGCTTTGCTATTGACAAAAGAGCGGCATTCTGTTATGAAATCGAGCACAGGGCTTTCCCCTGCTTGCCTGACAACTTTGGTCAGTACAGCTTTATTGGTAATGCTGAAAGCAGGCGACTTTTTTTCTCCTACAGGATTGAGTTGAGCCGGGTCGCCCATTAAAATTAGCTTGCGGTGATTGAAGAATGTGCGTTCAAAATTGCGTTCTATCCATTTCCACAATTCGCTTCCAACCATCGAACATTCGTCGAGGAAGATGATATCGTAGAGGTGAAGGCTGCTGGAACTTGTCTGTTCCAAAGCTTTTTCTTGTTCTTTTCTGACCATGCCTAATCCTAAAAGTTGGTGTATTGTCATAAAATCTACTCCGAAAATGCCTTGAGACGCTGCCATTTTTCTGAGAATGCCGACTGCTTTGTTAGTAGGTGCTGTGAGGGCAATGCGTTTGCTTTGACTCAAGAGTTCTTGGATAATTTGAAAGACGATTGTGGATTTTCCAGTTCCTGCATAGCCACACAGCAAGAAGAATGACTCGGTAGTGGTTAGAAAGGTTCTCAATTTGTCGAGGGCTTGCTGCTGTTGCGGTTTGAGCGTGAAGGGAAATTGTGTAAGTTTTTGGGGTTGTTCTAGTAAGGTTTGAATCATTAGTTAGCGTCCGTTACTAATTTTATCAACTTCTGATTAAGCGTTAGCTTGACGGGGGAGTCTTTCAAGAGTAGGTTTTTTAGATTTCGGGCAAGGAAGATTCCTAAGTCTTGTTAATAAAACTTTTAAGACAAATAGGAAATTTTTCGGTGTTTTGTCCCTGCCAAAAAGCACCGTCCACACCCTACGAAGTGCTTGCTACTTCCCACTCATCTCGTAAATGGCGTCCTTTCTAAATCAAGTTCAGCAACTTTGGCGAGAGCTTCTAAACGCTTGTTTAATGTTTTATGTCGGGGACATTCTACAGCATACTCGTATTTAGAACCTGTATGTTGAAGTTCATAAATTTGGCACTCAATTAAGTTGCTCAAGTTGCCGACTAGCTTTTTGACAGGTATTAGCCACGCTTTAGCTAACGCTTTAGTACGGAACCCAATCCAAGCTGTAAAGTAGGAGCCGTCTTCGCTAATTTGATAAGCCACATTGGGCGATAATTTAACAATAGGTTCGATGCGGGCAATACCCAAACCTTTGAGTTCTGTCAAGCTGTAACTTAGGAGTTCTCCGCTGTTCCAATGGATGTGAAATGGACGTGGCTCTTCAACGTTCAAGCGTTGGACTGTCCCCATTCGTTGAACTCCTTCTCGGTGCTGTAAAATGCAATCTCCCTCTCTAAATCCGTAGAATCCTTGTTTCTTGGCTAGGTTTTCTAACTGCTGCTTCCAGGCTTCTTCCCAAGCTACGTCAAAGTCGAGAAGTTCGTAATTTTCTTCGCTCAATTGTCGAGCTAGTTTTTCTTTCAACTGCTGTTTTTGGAGCGGCATAGCGAATTCTAAGAAATTATCGGGCACTTCAAGAGCTAAATGCGTCTTAGCTCTGATTCTGAGTTCATTGACAGACAAACAGCGGGTGTCTTTTAATTGCTGGGGTGCAGGAATATCTATAGTACAACTTGTCAGGTAGCCGGGAAACAAGTTGATGGGAAAGAGATAAGATTGGTCGAGAGTAGAGATAAGAATGTGGTGTTCACTCAGCGATTCTACTTTGAAACGAGTTGCGTTACTAAATTGTATTTGTTCGGAATTAGCGAGTACGATAGTTGTGCAAGCTGGAAGTTCTCCAGCAGTCTTTTTAGGGATAAACTGAGGAACGAGGGAGATTGTGAGGGCGCGGATTTCGTCGAGGTTATAAGTCCAAGAAAATGAATCTTCGCCGGGACTTGCGTCCCAAGTAATTGTCACAGGTTTTTCAGTTTTGTTGAGAGAAGTAACAATGCCGTATTGGTTGCCTGTTTTTACGATATCGTTTAATTTGAAGGGATGTTCTTCAGCAGGTGCATCCGCGAGAAAAGGAAAAATTACTGCAATCACTTCTTTAATTTGAGGGGAGTGCTGGCTTGCGGATTCAGGAAAGGTTTTGTGGGGGTTAATATTAGAATTGTTAGTATTCATAAGGGTAAAAAGTTGGTTATCCCTTAACTTCTCCCGCTAGGGGTAGCTTTTAATTTAGAGGTTTCCTCAACCAATAGTTATTGCTTAAATTGCAGGAAATGACTTAGCTGTTGTTAGAGGGGAGGCTCAGTTGCGATCGCCAGCTATACTGGTATCACCCACATCTACGATCGCACAGCTATTAGTGTGAGTATATTTACTCATATAATTAGAGCTATCGGTACAAAATGCGATGGCTCTGGAGCGTCAATTAAAAGTCTAATAACAAGCTCTAGTTAGTAGAGTTTAACAAACCCGGTTTTGAGCATTTATCACTCCAGTTAACAGCCCCCAGTAGATAAAAAATTACCCCAGCTATCAGTAGGAGCTGTAGCTGGGGTAATTCGCCCGAAAGCGGATATATTAATCTAACACAGCTATATCGATTAATTCGATTTCAAACAGAGCTGTGTCGTTATTCTTTAGGCAAAGTAGGCTTTGGTGGGATGTCAAAAACAATCACAAATGTGAATTCTTTGACAAACCGTTGCAAAACCCGAAAATGATCGTCTGCATCCCTCCTGCTGCGAAATCGCGCCACAACAATACGCTGACAATTAGGAAGCAGCTTAATGATGCACCACGGATGCAATCTCTCAAAATAAGTCATTTTAACCTCACCAGCGACAGTAATAGGTTGCGTTCTTTTTTCCTTGCTTGCCATTACGCTAGTTGAGAGAATATTCTTCAAGACAGGTCACGCTGACCTTGACAATTAATTAGGTTTGTGCTAGCAACTGCTCAAATTCTCTTCTAACGCACCTTCTTATCTTCGGAATGCGGACACAGCAAGTTCGCCAGTATGTCGGGAATCTCCTCAAAGTGTTCCAGCAGAAAATCCATTACTGCCAAATGGCGCAAATCAACAGCAGTAGGAAATCTTCGATTTTTTCCCCGCTTAAACCAACCCTGCACTGTTGAATCAGAGCGGGAACAAATGGAGGCAAGTTGCTCGTAACTTACGCCCCACTTGACATAAAACTGTTTCGGCGTCATGCCCAATTGGCATTGGCTGTAAACTGCAATCAAATTGCGTTCTCTATCTGTCAAAGTATGCGGCTTTTTCATCCTCACACCTCTCTAAATCTTCCTCCCACGCCGTATCAAATTGACACCAAGCTGCACTCTTGGAATCAGGAGCCAACCAAATTATGTAGCACCACATCCAACAGCAACGGCGCTGTTCGTAGTTGTAAAATATGCCGATAACTATTCCCCAGTCACCTTCTTCGCCAACATCAGCCCAGCGCACCCTAAAGCCGCACTCAAAGCGCGGGGGATGAATTTTGGCAAAACTTGCAGGCAACTCAGTTGAAGGTGGTATATCCTTCAACTGTTTTAGCGGCAGGCCCGAAATCAAATCTCGCTTTCCTTTTGAGATTGACATGAGTTCTTAACTGTGCATCGACTGCAACAGATTTGTTTTGATAGGTTTTTATGCCAATTTCTTGATAAAGAAATTGCTGCGCGACATTTCCTTAAATCAATCAATTGGAATCTATATTTGACGAACTATTCTCAAAGCCCAACTCTGGCTAGGCTATCAGTTTTTTGAGATACCGCCCAATCGCGTTGATGTCAAGTCCGGTTGCAGCAGACTTGTATAGTAAAGGTGTAGTTGCTTTCGTCAGCGAGGTGCGATGATCGACAAACGTCTCCAAATCGAACCACACCGGGAAGTAGAAGGATTATTGGATAATATTGATGACTTGTTCTTCAGAATATAACCAGCCAGCAAAAAAGGTTGCAGGTAGAATCAAACAATAGTATAATTAGATTAGTTACTAATAATTTTCTTGGTGGCGCGGTGTTATGACAGCCCTTGAACCTGTTACCTTCAGAGACCTCATCGACGCGATCGCTACCTTGCCGATTATCAACTTTCCTGAGAATTATAGTCAGTTGAATAGCAATAAGCGGGAAGTAAGTTGCAACAAGCGCCTCCGATTGCCCAGAAAGCGATTGAGCCGGATTTGGTTGACCATCAAAGAATAGAAGCCACTTAGCCTACTTGACGTAAACCCCCTTTCGTCCAATAATGAAGGAATTTAGTCTAAGAGGCTGCGCCGTGAAGGTTCAAGGGAATGGGCGCGCTAAGATTTTGACGCCCGCAGAAATTGACCGATTGTTTGAGCGGGGTTTTATTACAGCAAGGGACAGGCTTTTGTTTGCTGTAACTTTTTACTGCGCCTGCCGCATTTCAGAGGCGTTAGCTTTAACAACTCACGACATTGTTGGGGGGTCAGTCACGTTGCGGAAAGCGACGACAAAGGGAAAATCAGCAACGCGAACGCTGCCGCTCCATCCTATACTGGCTAAGTATTTAAAGGCTTACAATCCAGATGTGGGTTTTTTGTTTCCGGGCCGAGACAATACGAAGCCTTTGACTCGCGCTCAGGCGGATGTGATTTTTAAAGAAGCTTGCAAGCGGGTAAGAATTAAGGGGGCTTCAACACATTCGATGCGGCGGACGGCACTGACTAATTTGAGCAATGCGGGGGTGCCGCTGCGGGTGATTATGGAGATTTCGGGACACAAAAATTTGTCGAGTCTCCAGCGTTATTTGGAGGTACAGCCGGAACAGCTTGTCAAGGCGATCGCGCTTTTGAAGTGAGCCGTTCAACAGTGAAATTATTTAGTCCTAGCCGCACGCTTCCACATTATGTCATTCGCTCGCCCAGCGCGCGAAGAATCTCAAACCTTTACAAAACCGCCCGCTTAGTGCGTCCAAGACTGTTAGTTTGACGGGCGAACGGGAGCAAATTTTTATTCCTACCCCCAGATGGGGACTTTCCGTACAAAGGGTTGCGCTTCTTTGATGTTGAAGATGCTCCCCCTGATTTGTTTATGAGCCAGAAGTATTGACCAAATTAAACCAGCAAGCGAGCTGGGGATAGCGGAAAAATATCATTAAGAATATTTACAGCAAAAACGATCGCAAGTATAGTAGCAAAATGCAACTAAAAACTGGGCAAATTGTCAGGGTGCGATCGCGCCAATACCTCGTCGAAGAAGTCGCACCCAAATTCTCCGAGGATACAGACACCTTAGTGCGACTGTCGTGCTTAGAAGATGATGCCTTGGGAGAAAGCCTCGAAGTCCTGTGGGAGCGAGAAGTTGACGCCGTAGCGATCGGCAATAACTCTTGGGATTCCGTCGCGAAGCGGGGCTTCGACAATCCTAAACTCTTCTCAGCTTACCTGCACACCCTGCGCTGGAACTGCGTTACTTCAACCGAACCCAAGCTATTTCAATCTCCCTACCGAGCAGGCATCGAAGTTAAAGCTTACCAGTTAGAACCCCTCCGCAAAGCCTTACTCATGCCGAGAGTTGGGTTATTTATTGCCGACGACGTAGGCTTGGGCAAAACGATCGAGGCGGGACTGATTTTGCGGGAAATGCTGATCCGCCAGAAAGTGCGACGGGTGGTGATTTCTTGCCCCCCTACTGTCGTGCGACAGTGGCAAGAAGAAATGGAAAGCCGCTTCGGGCTCAGTTTCATAATTTGCGATCGCTCCTTTGTGGCCACCTGCCGGCGCGATCGCGGGTACGGCATCAACCCCTGGACAACTCACACCCGCTTCATCATCTCCCATGCTTTGCTCAGAGATGAAACCTACACCGGCCCACTGCGAGATTGGCTGGGCGAATTTGCAGCCGCATCGATGCTAATTTTAGATGAAGCGCACAATGCCGCCCCTGCCAGCGGTGCTAAATATGCCGTTGATTCTCAGCTAACTCGCACAGTGCGAGATTTAGCGCCTCGTTTTGAACATAAGTTATTTCTCTCAGCAACGCCTCACAACGGCCATTCTAATAGTTTTGCAGCGTTGTTAGAAATTTTAGATCCGCAGCGGTTTTGCCGGGGTGTCCCCGTGCGCGATCGCAAATTACTCGACTCGGTAATGGTGCGCCGTCTCAAGCGAGACTTGCGGGAAATTGGCGATGATTTTCCGAGAAGGGAAGTGATTGCGATCTCGATCGACAACCTGCCTGAAACTGCACCCGAACTCCAACTTTCGCGCTTGCTGCAACACTATCGAGAATTGCGAGAAGAGCGATTGCAAGGTGAATCTCGCAGCAACCAAGCAGCGGCGATGTTAGTAATTACCAATTTGCAAAAGCGCTTGCTGTCATCTATCGAAGCCTTTACTCGCACGTTGAAAGTTCACCGAGTAGCTTTAGAAAAGCAAGTTTCTAAACAGCCAATTTTGCGGTTAGAACGTTTACAACTGCTGTCTGAATCGGCGGGAGGTGATGATGAGCGGGCGGAACTGCCAGAGGAAGAAGTGCAGGCAGAAGAAGACGCGCAAATGGCAGCGGCAACTGCTAATAGTTTATCACAAATTACCCAGCGAGAACAAGAAATTTTGTCAGAAATGGCGGAAATTGCCAATGCTGCTCGTTATCAACCTGACCCGAGAATTATTAAGTTAATTGAGTGGATTAGAGAAAATCTGTGTCCTGATTTAGGGCAGCCAAATGCTCAATGGTTAGAGCGGCGCGTCCTAATTTTCACAGAATATACGGATACCAAACGTTACTTAGAAGAACAATTGCGATCTGCCTTTGCCAATTCTCACTTAGAACACCAACGAATCGGCGTTTTTCATGGTGGCATTGGCGAGGAACGGCGCGAGGCTATTAAACAGGCATTTAACAGCGACCCAGCCAGCAATCCCCTCCGCATTCTGATTGCCACAGATGCAGCACGAGAAGGGATAAACTTACAAAATTATTGTGCTGATTTATTCCATTTTGACATACCTTGGAATCCCAGCCGCATGGAACAACGCAACGGTCGCATTGATAGGAAGCTTCAGCGTTCGCCTGTTGTTAATTGCCATTATTTTGTATTGCCGCAGCGAATTGAAGATCGAGTTTTAGAGGTTTTAATTCAGAAAACAAAAACCATTCAAGCAGAGTTGGGAACTTTGACACCTGTTGTTGAAAAAAGTATGTCTCGTCTGCTGCAAAATGGGATTATTCATAAAGAACTAGGAAAAATTACTCAATCCCTTGAACAAATATCTGTAAGCTGCGTCAGTCCTAATTCAAGTACGCAGTTAGAAACATTTAATACTGATGCACCCTACACAATCAACTCAGAAACAATTAATCCTAACACATCCACCGCGATTGACGAAGAATTAGAAGAAATTCGCCTTCGCAAACAAGACCTCACTAAACAGATTTCCGAACTTCAAGAAATGCTCAAGAAATCGCGGGATTGGTTAGGTTTAGATGACCGCCATTTCCGGGATGCAATCTCAGCTTCCTTGGAAATTTTAGGTGCACAGCAACTCAAGCCCATTGACGTAATCGCAGCAAACCACAATCCAGAAACAGCGAAATGGGAAATTCCTGCACTTAACCAACGAGTCGGGGCAGATCCAACTTGGACAGTGACGCTGGATAGCTTGAGAAAACCTCGCCAAAGAAGTCAACAACTCTGGGATTGGCGTAGGGAATCTCCCATCCGACCAGTAGTTTTTCGTGACCCAGGTTCTCTGGATGGCGAAGTGGTACACTTACATTTAGAACACAAAATTGTGCAGCGATTATTGGGACGATTTTTAGCCCAAGGATTTCTGCATGATGAATTAACTCGCGCTTGTATTTGTCTCACGGATGACCCGATTCCTAAAGTTATTGCCTTGGGGAGATTGTCACTTTATGGAGAAGGTGCTACCCGACTTCATGATGAAGTAATTGCCGTTGCTGCGGAGTGGATAGATCCGGCAAATAGGGGGCGGAAAAAACTGAAGCCTTTGGGAGAGGGAGAGAAAGAAAATGTATTGGAATTGCTAGAAAATTCCTTGGCAAATCCGCGATTGCGAGAGGTTTCTGAAGGGGTAAAGATTCGCCTAAAGGAAAGTGCGTCTCAGGATGTTGAGGAGTTAATTCCGAACCTGGAAAGTCGGGCAGAAGTATTAGCCCAAAGGGCAAAGCGGAAGTTAAATGAGCGCGGTTTGAAAGAAGCAACTGAGATGAAGAAAATTTTAGAACAGCAGCAACAGCGCATTTTAGCACGGCAACAAGAAACTCAAGCGATTCAGTTATCTCTTTTTCCAGAAGAGGAACAGCGACAAGTGGATGCTGATAGGCGTTATTGGCAGAAACGTCTGCAAAGTTTGTCTGAGGAATTAGTGAAAGAACCGGCTCGAATTGAAGCGATTTATCAGGTAAAAGCGGTTCGAGTTGAACCAGTGGGGTTAATGTATTTATATCCGGTGTCGGGTTGAGTTTGGGTAAGGTGCGTCAGAGTCTGGGTAGGGTGCGTCAGGCGGTTATTCATAGTTAGAGTTGAGTATTTTAAAGCTGACGCACCCTACAATCGAGTCTGGGTAGGGTGCGTCAGGCGATTATTCATAGTTATAGTTGCGTATTTTAAAGCTGACGCACCCTACAATCGAGTCTGGGTAGTATTTTAAAGCTGACGCACCTTACAATTATACAATTTAGGGACAAGGTAAAGTCAGGAGGAACAATGGCACAAGATCCAGAATTAATCAGACATAAAGAATGGTTGGGATTCTTGCAACCAGTGGGACTTGTTGTGTCGCCTCCCGCCTTAGTAAAATTTCAGTGCGTGCCGAGTCGCAATATCGTTGAATTGCAGCAAGCTTTGCAAGAAATTATTACCACAAATAGCGACGAAAGTCAAGCATTAATTTCAGATTTTCCCGCCTTTGTGACCGAGGTTTTGGGGTGGGAACCCTATGATTTAGTGGCAGAAATTGCTCCAGAATTTACGGTGCCACTTCCTGACTACGGCGAGACTTTAAAACCAACTTATACAGTTCTAGATCCAGAAGCAGTTCGCCCCTGTATATTAAGTAGGTAGGCGTAAAAAAACCAAATCATGTTAAGATAAGTAAACACTCAAGATTTGATTTACAAAATCAACA
>NZ_JAUBPT010000128.1:0-22493 GCF_036700905.1 Microcoleus sp. S13_C3
ATCCCAATTGTAGGGGCGGGTTTTACCAACAATAATTGCCTCAAACCCATAATCTCCTAAACCCGCCCCCACCCAACGAACAATCAAAATTTAGATTTTATGGTTGCACAGAAGTCGGATTTGATGTAAGTTATTGGCGGTGTAGGGGCGGGTTTATATAAATTGTTTGTAATCATTTAATATTGTTGGTAAAACCCGCCCCTACGCAATTTATCGATCGCGCTCCATATCGAGCATTTGAGCTATCTCGGCAGGATTTGGCAGCCGAATTGTAGCATACTCTTGGTGAATAATATCAAAAAAACTATTGACTTTTTTCTCAAAATGTGCAAGTCTAAAGTTATGACTGCGTTGCTGTGCACCAGCTTGAAGTTCTGCGAGCAAATCGGGATTAACAATTAGTTGATGTGAATGCTGGCACAGTTCCTCAATGGTATTGAACACAAAGCCCGATCGCCCATGTTCGACAATTTCCGGTTGGCCGCCACCGTTGAAAACAATCGGAGCACAACTGTTGTGCATTGCTTCCACAGTCGCCATCCCGAAATGCTCAAATCTTTGAGGATTGACTTCACCCAAACCGCAGCCGTGCCAAAATATGCTTGCTCTAGCATAAAGCGATTTTACCTCATCGAAGTCAACATTGACTTTTAGCTCGATCGCCCTTGAATCTTGCTTCAATAAATTCTGAACAGTCTTTAAATAAGGATTTTTCGGAATGCTGCTGCCCACTAAAATTAGTCGCCATCCTTGAAAATCTTCGGGATAATCCGCTAGCAAACTGCGGAAAGCTTTAATTAGTTCAATTTGCTTTTTTGTTCCCCCAGCTTCAAACTGTCCCACCGCCAAAATTATGTTTTCTTTCGGCACTTTAACTGTTGCCATTTCTACGGGCGGATAAAGCAGAAAAGTTGGCTGTAGATTCCAGCGTTTTTCCAACCACTTGACGGTAAATTGACTGTTGGCAATAATGAAAGTGTAATCATCGACAGCAAAGTGACGGTTGCGGAAGGTATTGGGAAAGTGACAGACAAATACTGAAATTGGGGACAGTGGTTTAACTTTTTCCAGTTGGTTCGCGTTGATGAAAATATCGTAGTTTTTGCTTTCTCTGGCAATTTCATCAAAGGGATTTTCCATATCTTCCACGATGATGCTGGAATCGATGCACTGCATTCCGCGTTTATCGTAAAACGCCAAGGGCATAATTTTAATTTTGCATCCTGAAAGGTTGAGTCCGTACCAGGATTCTAAATCGGAAACAGCAACTGGTTTGTTGGCGATAAAAGTAATGTCAAATTCATTTTGCAGCAGCGAGGCGAGGGTAGCGACGTATTTTTGGCCGCCGCCGATAAAATGCAGTCCGTGATCGTAAATGGCGATCGACATTTTGCGATCGCCCCGAACCACCTGTAAGCGAGACAAAATGCGATCGATCTTCAGGCGACTGTAAATCACCGCCAACTTTTCCGACAACTGCGGGATTACAGTTTCGATGATTTCTGGTTTCTGATAATCTAGCAGTTTTTTAATCGCTACAAATAAACTCTCGAACAGCAAATCGTACTGCTTATGGGTAAAAAAATCTGAAGTATGAATTGAAGATACTAATTGCAAGGGTTCATGTTTAGCCAAATACAAAAACCGATTGCGGTTGCAGAAATACTCGGTGAGTTTGCTTCCTTTACTCGAACCCCGATACTCGTGATGGGCGATTGCGGCGGGACTATAAAGCATTTTCCAACCGCGTTTGTGGCAGCGTTTGGCAAACTCTACATCCTCAAAATACATCACAAAATCTTCATCTATCGGCCCCACATCTTCGAGACATTTCCTGCGGAAAAGCACCGCCGCCCAACAAAGCCCTTCGACTTCCCGTTCTGTCTCGTACTGTCCCGCATCTTTTTCGCCAAAGCCGACATCTTGCCAATAAAAATTAGGTAATTGCTGAATACCTGCGCTGTTAATTCGCCCGTCTTTAAACAACAATTTGCCGCTAGTCGCCCCTACTTCTTTATTAGTTTCTAGCCGTTTTACAAGAATTTCTAACCAGCGACTGTCAAGGGTAGCATCGTTATTTAGAAAGCCGATATATTGCCCTTTGGCTTCGCTGATACCGAGGTTGAGGGCTTTAGCAAAGTTGTTGGCGGAGTTGACAAAAATCCGAACTTTGGGAAATAGTTCGCGCAGGGAATTAACGGAATCGTCTTGAGAACAATTATCAATTACAATTAAATCTAGTTGCGATTCGGGATACGCAAGTTTTTGTAGAGATTTTAAGCAATCTTTCGTGTGGCGCAGACCGTTATAGTTGACTATAATTAACGAGCATATGGGCAGTGCAGTCATTCGATTTTAGATTTTAGATTTTAGATTTTAGATTGAGGAATTTAAGGATTGAAGAATTTTCGATTTGGGATTGAATCATTGAAAATTTGAATCATTGAAAATTTGAAGGATTGAGGAATTTGCGATTTGGTATTTAGGATTTTAGATTGAGGAATTGAATAATTTTCGATTTTTGATTGAAGCATTGAAGCATTGCTCTCGCGAATAAATCGGGGGGTTGCGACCAAATTATTTTGGGTCATCTTTGATGCTTTATTTTTGTCGATCGAGCAATTGAGCGGTAATCTTCTCTAAAATAGCAGTATGTTGCTGCTGCACTGCTTTAATTTGCTCTATTTCCGACTGAAAAGTTGCGATCGCTCTTTGTTGAGTCTCAAGCTGTGCTGTAACTTCGGGATATTCGCTGCTGAATTCCGATTCAATTTTTTCAAAGATAGTTTGTTGATTTTCTTGCAATTGTTGCAATTGTGTGCTTAAGGTATGCACGACCCGGGTATTAGCAAAATTGTAAATTACTTGTCGTTCGAGTACCGGTCTGAGCAATTTTCGGACTATTTTCCTAACGACGATGACTGCGGAACCGAGTCGCCTTTGGTAAGAGGTAATGGGGATGTTGTAAATGTCGAAACCTGCCTTTAAAAGGGCGATGTCTTCGTCATCTTCATTTTGGGCGAGCGTACTATTTTCTCTTCCCAACAGCGACAGATCAGCAATACCAATTCGCGGCTCCAAAGTTTGCCGCAATTTATTTATTATCTGTTGAGTTGGTATTTCTTCGTACTGCAAACTTTCTTCTCCTTTAGATAACTTAGTATGACTTATTATGGAACAGGGATCTTTGCTGTTTCCATCATTGTAACTAATTGTGAACAGACCGCTTTGCTGTTTCAATAATTGTAACTAATTGTGGAACAGGCATCTTGCCTGTTCAAGGGCGGGCAGGATGCCCAACCCCTACTCCCCACAAGAAAATTTATCTCTTGCTAAATCAGGATTATTGCTTCGGATATTGGCAATATCTCAATTTAACCTATAGCAATCCTAAATCACTTGTGAATTTCTTACTCCTTCCCCGAACCCGCGGGGAGGGTTGGGGTGGGGTAAAAAGTTTACGACTCCTGCAAGGATTGCTATATAGCAATCCTCGCATCATTTGCATAATTATTGTAGGGGCAATCCCAAGCCCGGTTGCCCGATAGATAGGGGGTAGGCACTCTTAGCACTACCCCTACAAATTTATCTGAACCATTTAGGATTGCTATAACTCAATTTGACTGTCATCACCAATCATAAACCGCAGAGCTTTTGGACGAGCCGGCGCATTGGTTAGTTGAGCTCGCTGCCCGATCACGCTGTCAACAATTCGCTGGTGAATGCCAACTATTTTTGCCCCTTGCAATATTACACTGTGTTCGATATCAGCATCAATCATCGTCACGCGATCGGCAATACTGCTGTAAGGCCCGATAAAGCAATTTTCAATGCGGCAATTTTCCCCAATTACCACTGGCCCGCGAACTGTAGAATTAATAATTTCCGTTCCTTCTCCTATTTGCACTCGCCCGATAATTTGACTTTTCGCATCTACTTTTAATTCAGTTGAAGCTACGATACGGCTATCTAAAATGATTTGGTTTGCACTCAGCAAATCGTCTTTTTTCCCCGTATCCAGCCACCAACCCTCTAAATTGCACGCTTCTACGTGTTTTTTCTGATTGATGAGCTGTTGAATAGCATCGGTAATTTCGAGTTCGCCCCGAGGCGAAGGTTGAATTTGATCGATCGCCTCATGAATACTAGGAGCAAAAAAATAAATTCCCACCAGTGCTAAATTTGACGGCGGAACTTTTGGTTTTTCTACTAACTGCAAAACTCTTCCTTTCTCATCAACTTTTGCCACACCGAAAGCAGAGGGATTGGGCACGGGACGCAGCAGAATCAGAGCGTCTAGTTTTTGCTTGTTAAAAATCTCTAAGAACGGATCTAACTGATTTTCAATTAAGTTATCTCCCAAATACATAATAAAGGGAGAATCGCCTAAAAACGGTCTGGCAACTTTTACCGCGTGAGCGAGCCCTGCCGGCTCTGCTTGCAAGATATAAGTAATTTTCGCACCGAAGCGAGATCCATCTCCTGTTTTCGTCTTCACCTCTTCCCCGGTTTCGGGACTAATAATAATCCCAATATCCGTAATCCCAGCCGCCACAATTCCTTCAATTCCGTACCACAGGATCGGCTTATTTGCTACAGGAACCAACTGCTTAGCACCCGTATAGGTGAGGGGACGCAAGCGTGTTCCTTTACCGCCAGAGAGGATGAGTGCTTTCATTTTGTGAACTCTGAGTTATCCTTTAGGGTTTGCGGTGCTGGCAACTATTGCCTGCACTGGTTGCTCTCGCTGATTTTAAACTACCGCTACCCCGCTGGCAATAGCTGCGGTGTATCCTGACACAAATGATTTATTTTGCTCATAATTTTATAGTGCTGGACGCACAGAGTGTCAATCGATTTTAGATTTTAGATTTTAGATTTTAGATTAAAGAATTGAAGCATTGACCCCACGGATAAATTTGGGGGGCAAGTTTCATCGGATACAGGTTTTTTATTTTTCCACGGATGAATCCGGGGGCTTCTATCCTGGATGCTTTCGGTCAGAAACCCGGTTTATTGCCACAGGAAGCAGTTAAAAGCTGAGTTTGTTGTCAAAAACACCCTTTCTTAATGTTGCAACTGCGCCAGTCCCGATTTAATTGGGTATCCTTTTAATAGCGGCCATATCTGGCAATCAATTGACTACCACTATTGTTTTGATTTGTCAACCAAGCCCACATCTGATCGCCCAGACAAAAATGCCACCATTCGTTTGGATGCTGGTGAAAACCCGCAGCTATCATCGCATTTTTTAAGAGTTGCCTGCGGCGGTGATATTCCTGTTTTTGCGGCTCCTTGCTATTACCAAAATAATCGGGATAAGAACGTTCTGATATTTCATCAATCGGAGAGCCCATATCAATTTGCCGATTATTTTCCTCCACTAAAGTTATATCTAAAGCTGCACCTGTACTGTGAGGGGGAGGCGTCGCGCGATCGAGGCTCGGTACTGCCCAAAATTGATATACGTGTTCTATAATCACTTGGCGTTTGTCTTCGGCAACCGGAAATTCGCAGCCTTGAGCTAGAGCAATTTGATTAAAAGTATAATCAACCATAAATTGCTGGACTTCGACCGGCCGATAAGCGTCAAATATCATAATTTTCCAATTTGGGTGATTTTGTTGTAGCTGGGTTTGAGCGGCGATTAAACTATCTACGACTCCTTGCCGCAAATAGTAAGGCGAATCTGCTTTGCTGTTGTCATAGGGTGCACCCAACTTTTCATAAGGGTGTGGCATTTCAAAGGCAAAATGTTCTGGTGGAATAGGGACTAAAGGTTCGCCGCATTCGTCGATCGCTATTTGGTGATATGGTTTCATATCAAGGTGTTCCCTTACTCTATAATTACTGATTTTATGTTTTGAATAAATCCATATCTGAGATGAGGGAAGCCGTCTGGAAGTACCCGGTGAAGGAATCTCAGCAGTTAGTACAACAGATTATCAGTCAAAGGCGAGCGTTGGATCGCTGCGTTGAATTCTATTTTATTTCCAAATAGGTTGCTCAATCCCTGTGTGTGATCTCAACGGTAAAAAACTAAAAAATCAAAGATAACATCAGAATTCAAACGTTGCCGTTCCCCTGCATTTTAGGAAGATGTATTGGGATTTTGCTGGAGTTTTTGCAAAAGCCTGTAGAACAAAAAATATATCGCTACAGCGCTGATGATCAAGCATAACTTGTACATAGCTGAAGAATCATATATGATATTCTTGACATTTATAAGGAATGTATATCTTGAAGTGTAACCGCCGGGAAGGGAGGCTACCACCGTAGAATCGTTGGGATAGGGATTATAAGTACCCGCCAGAGATATTGCGATCGACATACAAGCAATAACTACAAAAAAGTTTTTCAGCAACCGCGAACTTCTAACTCGGTGTCCTATGTGGCTTAGTGGCAAACACAATATAAACAGAGGAGTGACAAACCACCTCACTCCATAGGAATAGCCACCATAATCAACAGTCCGTAATGTATAAAGTAGCATGAAAGCTACAGAGGCAGAAATGCCGTATAGGTATGGCGTTTTGTACGACAAATTTTTTTGTCTAAAAAATGCCAGAATACCCATAACTGAGAAGAACATTAGAGGAGTGTGCGAGAAAAATCCTCTATTGCCTAAATACAAAGTAAATGCATACCTAAGCGCACGTAAAAAGCTCTTGTGTGTAGCTACTCCCGACAAATTTTGCTTGCTAAAGATAGACCCGGGATACTCCCACAATGCTGCATTCATTGCTGGCGGAACTATGCTGCCGGAGAGATACATATTTAAACTCAAATAGCTGATAATTAAAGGGATACATGAAAGTAAAAATAATCCGGCCATTTTGATTGATTTGGTTAACAAAAATACCAAATAAAATGGGATAAATAAAAAGCAGGTGATATCAATACTTCCCGCCATTGATACCAAAACCCCGCACAGTATAATACTATTTATATCCCTGGATTCAGCCCCTTTCAAGAAATAGTAAAAGCTGACTATAATAAATACTGCACCCAGAATGTGGTTATTTAATGCAACTGAATAGGGTAAAATTAAAGTTGCACTCCCCGCCAAAAACGTTGTTAGGTTGGCCCAACTGTCATCTGTTTTAAATATTTCTAACAAAATTTTGTGAAAATAAACTAAACCTATACAAGAAAAAACTCCGACTGATAATAGTGTTATTAAATAATAAGTCAATGCAAAATGGTTTGAGAAATTAATAGCGATTACGTTTTTTAGTATAAAGTAAACCGCAGCTCCAATAAGGGCTGGGAGTGGCGGTTTGTCTGAATAGAAGTGGTTGTTGTAAAAATACTTATCAACTGTAAAGAATCGAGAATTATCAAATTGAGAATTATCGATCGTAAAACTCTGATATTCTACCAAAGATTTAACTGTAGCCATCCTTGAAGCGTCGGCACTAGATTGAATGTCAAGTTTCGTAAGGAGAACCAGCAAAATCAAATTTATTACAAAAATTCTGACATATTTGTTTTCTTTGATTTGCTCTAATTTTTCTCTAAGTCGCATCACTTTTTTTAGGTTTAATAGGATTGTGGATATACTCTTTCATATTTGCTAAAAAATGTCAAGCCCTATTGCTTTTTTGAGAGCAGGTATTTAACCTGCCCCCATCCACACTTTAGATTTGGTCGCAAGCCAGCGAAACCTCAACCTCAAGAGCCTAACTTTGGCGGTAAGCAACTACCGCATAAAATGGATCGCCGCTTCCTATTCGCAGCATTTGCATAAAACTCGGCAAGTTAGGCTTGCGAACAATTACTTCCGGCTTGCTAAATCCGGGTATGTTCGCTCCTTTGACGGAATCAAAGTAGCCCTTGACTAATTCTACCCGATCGCCCTCGGAACCTTCCCGCCAAGCCGCGATCGCCTTTTGATAAAACATCCGGTTGGAAAAGCTGATAATTGCTACGCCACCAGGCTTCAAAATCCGCTGAATCTCGGCAAAAACCGCATCCGGGTGCTGCAAATACTGTACCGAAACACAGTTGACAACCGCGTCAAACTCTGCATCCGGCAGTGGCAATTTGGGATTTGCGTTCAAATTCTGCACGAAATAATGATTCAGTCTGCGATTTTTGGCCAACTCTTCTTCATTCATTCCGTGCCCTTCAACATGGGCAAATTGCATCTCGTCGGGCAAGTGAGAAACCCAACTGCTCATCATATCAAAAATCCGAGTATTGGGTTTCAGCCGTTCCCGATATAAATCGGTGAGTTGCTGAATAAATCCATCGTCTACGTGAGTCACAAACCGGGGATAGGAGTAGAACAAATTGTCGTCGGTGTCGTCTAACTTGGTGCGTTTGTTGGCTGGAAGCAACATAAATTCAGAGCGCAAACTATATGTACTCTTTCTAGTTTAAGAACAATTAAGAATTGTTAACACACTTCCCAGCCCGGACATCCGGCTTGCAGGGTGATGCTCAGAGTGCGATCGATAATCCTATGGAAAGCTACACCTCCTCCGCAGCGCCACAGTCTGCGAGTGTTACCGCGATTCCGCCTGGGACTTAAGTCCCAGGCTAACAGCTAAAGTCCACTTTAAGTGGACTAAAAAGGGAGCATCTCATATTTGTAAAAATACTTCTTCTGGCTCCTTCCTTTTTCTGGATCCTTCCTTCTTCCTCTTTCCTTCTTCCCCTTTCCTTCTTCCTCTTTCCTTCTGCCTCCTGCCTCAAAACTCCTGCCTCAAAACTCCAATTTCTAGCGGAGGGCTGCTTTCATTGAGATGCTCCCACTAAAAAGCAGTGGCAGTCTCGATCGAACGATCGAGCATCCCATCAGTTAAGCTTGAATTTTTTAGTAGGTTTCAACCGAATTCAGCTTTTAGCCGGGGACTTAACTCCCCGGCGGATTCCCGGTTTTAGCATAGCTGTCGGCCTCAAAAAATCTGCTTGCGTCCCCTTGACAAAACCTCAAAAAACATCATACTCTAATAATACGAACGCTAAGTAATAAACCGATGGTTACTACATCCACTGTCGATCGCACCAATCTAGCTCAGTGGCACGACGTTCTCGCCCCCCACAGCCTGGGCTACCGTCTCAAACTTCTGGCACAGCTAGGCAGTCGCAGGCTGCAAGAGGTACTTGAGCCCTTTGGATTGACACCTTTTCACTGGCTGGTACTGTGCTGCTTGTGGCAAGAAGACGGTTTGCCGACTTCCAGCATTGGCGACAAACTGCAACAGGTAGGCGGGACACTGACAGGCGTGATCGATCGCATGGAAGAAAGAGGCCTAGTCCGCCGCGAGAGAGACACGCGCGATCGCCGCATTTGGCGCATTTGGCTGACAGACTCCGGCAGGGAACTGCAAGAGGTATTGCCCCCGCTGGTAGCTAAAATCAGAGATCGAGCTGTCGAGGGAATTTCACAGCCCGATCGAGAACTTTTTTCCCAACTGATCGATATCGCGATCCTGAATCTTTCCTAAACCCACAAATCAATCTTTTGAGTGAAGTGCAGCAGCATCTACCTCCACTACATTACAAATAACCGCAAAATACTACGCACTCTTAAAAAAAGCCGTCTTACTAAATAAAAACTACGTACCCTAAACAAACGACATCTTACTAAAGTATCAGGAGTCAAATACCATGAAAGGCACAAACGAAACCAACCCAGCAGAATTAAACGGCAACGGCAAAGCAGTCGCCCTATTAGAAAAGCCGATCGACGACACAATAGCTAAAACCCTACCCGTAACGCCCGCCCCAGAAACAGAAATCAGCGCCCCCGCCGAGGTCAAAACAGGCGCAGAAACAGAACTGCAAGCACCCCTATCGGCGGCTGCAACACCCAAGAAAAAGTCCAAGAAACCCCTGATTTTCGCAGCGCTGGGCCTAGGGGCGATCGCAGCAGGCAGCTTCGGCTACCGCTACTGGCAATACGCCTCCATCCACCAAGAAACCGAAAACGCCACAGTTGCCGGACACATCCACCAAATCAGCAGCCGCGTCAACGGTACTGTCGCCGAAGTGTTAGTACAAGACAACCAACAAGTAAAACCCGGACAACTGCTGATCAAACTAGACCCCCGCGACTACCAAGTTAAAGTCCAACAAGCCCAAGCAGCCTTAGAAAACGCCCGCCGCCAAGCCGAAGCAGCCGAGGCAAATATTTCCCTAGCCTCTCAAACCAGCCAAGGCAAAACAGCCCAAGCCCAAGGAGACATCGGCAGCGCCAACGCAGCCATTTCCACCGCCCAAGCAGCAATTAGAGAAGCCCAACAAGGCGTACCCGCAGCCGTTGCCGCAGTCGCAGAAGCCGAAGCCGGCGTACCCGCAGCGCAAGCCAAAGTCGCTCAAGCCGAAGCCGGAATTCCCCAAGCTCAAGCTAAAGTGAGGGAAGCCGAAGCCGGGATTGCCGCAGCGCAAGCTCAGCTAGCACAAGCGCAAGCCAACCTCGTCAAGACGCAAGCTGATTATAGACGGTACGAAAGCTTGCAGTCTGAAGGTGCGATCGCCCGCCAGCAACTAGACTCCGCCAAAGCCGCCTACCAAGTAGCCCAAGGCCAAAGCAGCGCAGCCCAACAAGGAATTGCCCAAGCCAGAGCGCGCTTAGCCCAAGCCAAAGAAGGCGTGACTGCAGCCCAAGCAGCAGTAGCCCAAGCTCAAGAAGGGGTAAAACAAGCCGAAGCCCAAGTAGCGCGCGCCCAAGTCGGCGTCGCCAGCGCTCAAGCTAAAGTCGCCCTAGCCGAAGAAGGCATCAGCACCGCAGAAGCCAAACTTGCTGCATCAAAGGGCGGATTGCAACAGGCGCAAGCTACGGGCGAACAAACTAAAGTCAGTCGAGCGCAGTATGATGCTGCTAAAGCTGCGATCGGGCAATCGGAAGCCTCGGTTAAAGACGCTCAACTGCAACTTTCCTACACGAATATTACTGCTCCCGCCGCCGGACAAATCGGCCGCAAATCCGTTGAAGTCGGGCAGCGGGTGCAGCCGGGAACTCCGTTAATGGCGATCGTCAGTAACGATTTGTGGGTTGTTGCTAACTTCAAAGAAACGCAATTGGCAAACATGAAACCCGGCCAAAAAGTAGAAATCAAATTAGATGCTTTTGGTGGTCGCAAGTTTGAGGGTCGTCTCGATAGTTTCTCCCCTGCTTCTGGCGCTCAATTCTCCTTATTGCCGCCCGATAATGCTACGGGCAATTTCACCAAAGTTGTGCAGCGAATTCCTGTCAAAGTTGTGTTTGATCCTGAAAGCATTAAAGGATATGAATCTCGGATTGCACCGGGGATGTCTGCTACGGTAAATGTGGAACTGAAATGAGGGAAGACATGACACGGATACACGGATGAATTTAACTGTGTTTCCTTTAATGTCAGCTACGGTACAATAGTATGAACTAAGTGTCTCTGGCGGTTCTTCCGGTGATTTCCAAGCCTCTGTTGCAAAATTTGCCCAGCACTGCCGACTTGCCCTGTTCGGACGATACCCCCGTGGATAACGAAGACCAGAACCTGCTACCCAATTTGCTGCTGCTGTCATTGATTTACCTCTGGTCAGCGCGGATGGACTGGTACTTCGGCGTGGATATGGCGGTGTATCACACCACTGGCGTGAGTCCAAAAGTGCCCGTGGTTCCTGATGCTTTCCTGAGCCTGGGAGTAGAGCGCAAGAAGGGAGGAAAATCGCGGCGCAGCTATGCAACTTGGGAAGAAAACGAGGTGGTGCCGATTTTTGTGTTGGAGATGGTGTCCCACCGTCCCGGAGGCGAATATGACGAAAAACTGGAGCTCTACGCCGAGTTAGGTGTGCTGTATTACCTAATTTATAACCCCGAGTTTTGGCAGCGCGATCGCCATCAACCCTTTGAACTGTACAAACTCGAAAATGGCGTTTATCAACTACAAATTGGCGAACCTTACTGGATGCCGGAGGTGGGGTTGGGAATTGGACGCTATCGGGGTTTGGTAGGTGGCTTGTCCCAGGAGATTTTAACGTGGTACGACGCAGCGCGCGATCGCCAACTAAGCCCTGAAGAGCGGGAAAGACAACGCACAGAGCAAGAGCGACTCGCGAAGGAACAAGAGCGACTGGCGAAGGAGCAAGCCCAGCAACGTGTAGAACGATTAGAGGAAATGCTTAGAGCGCAAGGTATCGATCCCGATCGATTTCTGTGAAAAGTCCAATTTGCCAGACATTGGGTCAGAAATCCGGTTTCCCGTCTGAAATTGGAGCAATAACTCATCTTTGGCGACGATCGCAATCTTGCGGTACTTCAGGGCGATACAATCGATTTCGCCGTGGGCTTCGGGAGGAACCGGACGTATTACCATGACACTACCGGACTCGCGCTGACGATCGCGCTGACTGCGCCTTAGCAGCGGGGCTCTGATTTTTTAGCGTTTGGTTAGGCCGGTCTCTCCACCGTCGGTTCTGAATTCCAGTAACCCCCAATAGCCTGGTCAAGTTCCAGACCCTCCAACTCGTACTCGTACTCATCGCGGAGATAAACTAGCACATCCTTGACACATCGCCGTTGAGGACTGTCGAGGATCGAGAACCGCTCCTGGTTGTACTCGCATAAGTCCGTGAGCTGAAACATCAGACTCTCCAGCACATCGCCCGCATCCTCACAATCGAAGTCGGTAACGGCTAGGGACAGGTACGCCGGCAGATGGAAGCGGAGGCCAGTCGCATCGTAGAAGGACAGCGCCCAGCGAAGCTGGACCAACGCAGGGTCGCCGACCAGCTTGCGCCAGTCATGCTTCTCGTCCAGTAATCTCGCCTCCTGTCGCGCTGAGGGACCTTCGTAGAGGTCGATGAGCGTTGTCTCGTGGAGGCTGACTCCGTCACCGAGTTCGACGCCACGGAACGCGCGAGCGATGGTGTCGAGCAATTGTTGTTGCCGTTCGGACATTCAGAATCTCCTTTTGTTAATCAAGTTCGGCCCACCAACGGGGGTCTGATTTTTTTGTCTGTGATTAACTACTCTACTAACACCCCAACAGGTTTAACCCTTGCAACTTGATTCAGTGTATCCGATCGCACTAACAATATCGCTATCCAAGTAACTCAGCCAGTTTTCCTGTTGGGATTTAACATTTTGCACGAAGGATTTCAAGATACAAGCGATCGACCTTACTGAGTCTTGATTTGAAAAATCGGCTTTGTTTTCCTCTGGCGGTGCTCCACTGGGTTGTTGAGAATCATTGATGCTGTAGTGGTTGAACCCAGTCAACTCAATGAAAGTTTTTGCTGGTGCTGGTATCCTTTGAAATGCCGAGCGCGAAAGTTATTGAGGAACCACTGAATCCTTTGCCCCAGACAGCATCAGAATAGGAGGCAGCGGACTAATATAGTTAGTGTTGGATGGAGCGTTTGACCCGTAGGTAACTATTGCCCTTAGCTTACTCAATAGTTCCGGCGAATTAGCACTTCACGTGGTTGCGCTCTTCCCAATACTGCCGAGTTTCTTCGGCTGATTTCAAAATTTCTTGAGCCTGGGTTTCTACATCTGTCTGGTGCGCTTCAATGTAGGAAATGGCAGCGCGGAGCTGCTCATCTGTAAGGTTAAATACATCACGAATGAATTTAGGGGGATACAGGGCTTTGAGATGATCTATTACATCATAAAGGGTGATGCGTGTCCCCGCGATCGTCAGCCCCCTTTCTGTGCGGACGATAGTCACTTTTCCATTAGGTTGTGAAGTCCTATCCCTAACCCTCCAAAAACTACATCCATATTACTTTGCTAAAAAACACTGTAACCGATCGCCCTTGCAATATCATCCGTGTATCCGTGCTATCCGTGTCGTGCTGTTGTTCTATTTTCTCTCTTTTGCACGAAGGGCGATCCTCTGCGAGGGCTTCGCTAACGAACTTTTTTCAGCAAAGGCACTTAGCTGTTTCCTTCACCTCAATTTCATGATTGTTTTTTAAACATCCAATTCTTTTGGCAATGCTTTCAATAGATGTTAGCTGTTCCTAACCCCGCAGCACGTAAAAGAAGTCTGGGTTCTAGCCTTTACCAATCATTCAAGGCTGCGATCGCAACTTCACTCTTACTCTCAATACATATCAACCCATAAAAACATTATTGCCAAGAAAACCCCTCTATGGTATACTAGAAGATTGTGAATATTAATCAAAAGTAAAGTAACAAGCCGGGAGAAATCAAAATGACACAGCAAACCCTGCACGGAACCAGCCGCAAAAGAAAAAGAACATCCGGTTTTCGCGCCAGAATGCGTACCGTAACCGGTCGATTGGTAATCAAAGCTCGCCGCAGCAAAGGTCGCCACCGCCTCGCAGTCTAGCACTGCATCAAGGTTGAGAGACCTCAACGATCGCCCTACGCCATGTTGCCCGATACAAACCGACTTAAGCACCGAAAAGACTTCAGCGCCGTATACCGCAAGGGAATGCGCCGTAACTCGGCCCATTTTAGCTTAAGAGCTCTGCGTAAACCAAAAAGCGTCGAATTAAGCAAACCGACAGCCGAGAAATCCTTGCAGCCCACTCGCACAGGCATTTCCATCAGCCTGAAAGTCAGCAAACGCGCTGTAGTCCGCAACCGGATTAAGCGTCAGATTCGGGCAGCTTTGCGACAGCTATTGCCCCGATTAAAATTCGGGTGGGATTTAGTAATTGTCGTGCGTCCGATCGCACAAGAGTGCAATTATGCAGAAATTCTGCAAGAATTAGAGCAGTTGTTGGTAGAAGCCGAGGTACTAGATGGGAATTCGAGAGGAAGTATATTATGAAGGCGGCCCCGCGCCCGGAGACTTGATCCTCAATTTACTCCTGGGGCTGACTGTGGTGGGAATCCCCCTAGCAGTAGGAGCAATTGTCCGGGCTCTGTGGCTGCGGTATCGGATCACAAGCCGCCGAGTGTCCGTAACTAGCGGTTGGATGGGGGGCGAGCAGACAGACGTTATCTACTCAGATATAGTCAAAATCGTCACCGTACCTCGCGGTTTCGGGACTTACGGAGACATGGTGCTCACCATGAAAAATGGCAGCCGCTTGGAACTCAGAGCTATGCCGAAATTTCGAGCAATGTATGACTACATTAACGAAAAACTGCCCATAGCCGCTCAAAAAGCAAACGCGGCCCAAGCTAAATAACCGAACCGCTTCGCCCTCAAATCAGGGTAAAGTGAGTGCGAGTATTGGCAAACTCATTAAAACAAACCCGCAGACCGGGCGGTCGATCGACGGGCAATGTCCTAAGATAGAGACAAAACCCTAAAAATTGAGGCGGCTCGCCTTCAGCGGGTAAAAATAGTTCTCAACAGCAAACATAGAGCACCTAAATTAACTCAAAGCGAATGGATTTCGGTATCTCGTTTCTCTCCAACAACCTCATGCTCCCGATCCTAGATTTTTTCTACGGGATCGTGCCAAGCTACGGTTTAGCGATCGTAGCACTGACGCTCGTGATTCGCTTTGCTCTTTATCCTCTCAACGCAGGCTCTCTTCGCAATATGCGGCGCATGAAAGTAGCGCAGCCGTTGATGAAAGAGCGAGTAGATCAAATTCAAAAACTCTATAAAGACAATCCTGCCAAACAGCAGGAGGAAATGAGCAAAGTATACAAAGAGTTTGGTAATCCTCTAGCAGGATGCTTCCCGTTGGTGCTGCAAATGCCAGTGCTGTTTGCACTGTTTGCAACGCTCCGGGGTTCGCCGTTTTCTGACATAAATTACAGCGTCAACGTTCAAGTTTTGCCGAAAGAACAAATCGAAACTGTTCAACCGCAAGCTTTTGCTACACCGCCGCAAAATATTTACGTCACAGGTACTTTTCATGCTCCTGTTGTGGGGGTAATTCCAGGCGGCGACAAACTCGCAGTCGGCGACACAACCAAGATTAATTTTCAAACCCCAGAGGGCAAACCTCTCAAAGTTTTAGCGACAGAAAATAAAAGCGAAATCGACTTTGAGCCCGGCTGGAAAGTCATCAAAGGCGAAGAAACTGTCCAGGTAGATGAACAGGGCAACATCACGGCCTTAGCGCCCGGTGAAGCCACAGTTCAAGGCACAATCCCTGGATTGGCTAGTAACAAAGGATTCCTGTTTATTGAAGCTCTAGGCCGCGTTGGCGCGATCGACTCAGACGGTACAATCCACTGGGATATTTTGGTGATGATCCTGGGCTTCGGTATCAGTTTGTACATCAACCAAACCCTTTCAGGACAAGCACAAGGGCCAAACGACAACCCCCAACAGGCTACAGTTAACAAACTGACGCCAGTCATATTTTCAGGGATGTTTTTGTTCTTCCCGCTGCCCGCCGGTGTGTTGATGTATATGCTGATTGCTAACATCTTCCAAACAGTTCAATCGTTTATTTTGTCGCGAGAACCGCTGCCCGAAAACCTCCAAAAAATAGTGGACGAAGCAGAGGCGAAAACCCAAAAAGAACAAGGATTAGATGCACTTCCCTTTGAGCCAAAGCGTTCTAAGAAAAAGGCTTGATTTTAACAACAATGAAAGACTCTCAAATGCAGCGCGGACAGGCATGGTTAGAAGAATTGCTACAACTGTCCGCAATTCCTTCAAAAGTGGTATGCGAACAACAAAAAGATTGCTATTGGATGACAATAGATGAAAGCAATCTGACTCGAGAACAAGTTGCAATCTTAGTCGGGCAAAACGGTAATGTAATAGATGCCATTCAGTACCTCTGTAACACGGTTCAGAATATAGGTCAGGAAGTAGAGGAGTCAATTCCTTATACAGTTGAACTAAATGGCTATCGCATCCGCCGCCAAGAGGAATTGCGATCGATGGCAGAGTACGCAGCAGATCAAGCCCGATCGACGGGAGTTGAAGTGGAAATAAAATCGCTGTCTTCTGCAGAACGCCGTCAAGTCCACAGCTTTTTGAGCGAATGTGAGGATATAGAAACTTACAGTCAAGGACAAGAACCCGATCGGCGTTTGGTAGTGCGGCTGCGCTGACGCTAAAGAAGGAAGAAGGAAGAAGGAAGAAGTTAAAAATTAACTATTCCTTTTGACCTTTGAATTCAAGAAGTAGGAAGGCAAAAGATTATGGAGACAATTTATATCCCTCATCTCCTCACAAAAACTGAGCGGAAAGAGGTCATTGATTTTGAAGAATTTATCCCCGATTTAGAAACTCTTACTCCGGTGCGAGGGCGACTGCAAGTGACTCACCAAGGGAATTATCTTGAGGTGAAGGCAAAAGCAGAAACAATAGTTACTCTCACCTGCCACAGATGCTTGAAACAATACAATCATCGTTTGGCACTCAACTCATCAGAACTAATCTGGCTAGAAGAAACAGCAAATCAAACAGATTCAAGTTCAGCAGAAATAGAAGTTGCTTTAGAAGATTTGGTGGAAAATTTGTCCCCAGGCGGCTATTTCTCTCCGGGCGATTGGGTGTACGAGCAAATGTGTTTGGAACTGCCGCACAAACAGATATGCGATACTGAATGTCCGGGAATTTCTTTAACTGATGATGCAAATACAGAAAGCTCAGAAACAGTCTCAGACAGTCGCTGGGCGTCTCTGGAAGCACTTAAACGGCAATTGCCTTAGTCAGTTGACTAATAACTAATGACTATTTTTAGCGACGAGTTTGAACTACTGCTGCGATCGCGCTACCCCCTAATTTACATTCCCACACGGGAGGAAGAGCGCGTAGAAGCGGCGATCGCCCAAAGTGCCAAAAAACAAGGTTCTCGCGCCGTCTATATCTGGGATTTTGTTGATGGCTACCAAGGCAATCCCAACGATACCGGTTTTGGCAAGCGCAACCCGCTGCAAGCTTTGGAATTTCTCGAAAAATTGCCCGCCACCGCGCCGGCAATTTTTATTCTGCGCGACTTTCAGCGGTTTTTGGAAGATGTCTCGATTTCCCGCAAGCTGCGGAATTTGGCGAGACTCCTCAAATCTGTGCCCAAAAATATTGTCATCGTATCTCCTCTAATTTCGATCCCGGAAGACCTCAGCGAAGTGATGACTGTTTTGGAGTTTCCCCTGCCTGCGGCGGCGGAAATCAAAATTGAGGTGGAAAGACTGTTAGGGGCTACCGGACAAGCCATTGAAGGGCGTTTGCTGGACGAAACAGTGCGCTCCTGTCAAGGGCTGTCGATCGAACGAATCCGCCGAGTTTTGGCCAAGGCGATCGCCACCAGAGGCGAACTCCATCCCGACGACGCGGAACTAATTTTAGAAGAAAAGCGCCAAACAATTCGCCAAACTCAAATTCTGGATTTTTACCCAGCCCGCGAAAATATCTCCGATATCGGTGGTTTGGACAATCTCAAAGAATGGCTGCTGCGACGCGGCGGTGCTTTTTCCGATCGAGCCCGCCAATACGGTTTGCCACATCCCAGAGGTTTATTGTTAGTCGGAATTCAAGGAACCGGAAAATCCTTAACAGCAAAGGCGATCGCCCACCACTGGCATTTACCTTTACTGCGCTTGGATGTCGGGCGCTTGTTTGCCGGATTAGTCGGAGAATCGGAATCGCGCACCAGGCAAATGATTCAGCTAGCGGAAGCTTTGGCCCCCTGCGTGCTGTGGATTGACGAGATTGACAAAGCTTTTGCCGGATTAGACGGTAAAGGGGATTCCGGGACAACCAGCCGGGTGTTCGGGACTTTTATTACTTGGTTGGCCGAAAAAACTTCGCCGGTGTTTGTGGTAGCAACGGCCAACAACATCCAGTCTTTACCGCCAGAAATGCTGAGAAAAGGCAGGTTTGACGAAATATTTTTTGTCGGTTTGCCCAGCCAGGAGGAACGGCGGGCGATTTTTGAGGTACATTTGTTGCGGTTGCGATCGCACAGCATCAAAAATTACGATTTAGAGCGGTTGGCTTACGAAACTCCCGATTTTTCGGGGGCCGAAATCGAGCAAACTTTGATTGAAGCAATGCACATTGGCTTTAGCCAAAATCGAGACTTTACCACAGATGATATTTTAGAATCAGCTAGTCAGATGGTGCCCTTAGCCAGAACGGCTCAAGAACAAATTCAGTTTCTCCAAGATTGGGCCGCTGCTGGAAAAGCTCGCCTTGCTTCTAGATACGGCAGTTTGAGCCGCCGGATTCAGGGGTAAGCTTTTGAAGTCAGTAGTCAGTTGTCAGTAGCCAGTTGTCTGTTGGCAATTACCAAATTTTACTCAACATTCAGCAGTCAACACTCAACAGTCAACCTTCTTCCCTCTCCCCTCTTACTTCTGCCTTCTGCCTTCTGCCTTCTGCCTGACATCCGTTACATCCGTTACATCCGTTACATCCGTTACAGAATCCGTTGCCGAACTTCCTTCTTCCTTCATTTGCGGTTGTATGAACACTGTATATAGCGTTTTCAAATTTTTAGTGGGTTTTCTGCTGGCGATCGTCCTGATGGCAGGTGCTAGCGTGGCTGCTGCACTTTACTTTGCCGCTAAGCTAACTACTATCCCCGAAAAACCTGTTTTTCCCAACGACAAAACACCAGCTCAGGTTGCGGGCGCTGCGCCGCAGTCAACAGCCCAGGCTAGCCCTGTGTCTACATCTAGCGATGCCCCGTCTCCCAAACCGCTGGAACCGGGAGCTTACCGCGCGATGGTAACTCAGCCGATCGGCTTAATTCTCCGGGATAGTGGCAACCGAGACTCGAACCGCATTGGCGGTGTTGGTTACAAAGAAAAAGTCGTGGTTTTGGAAGAGTCGCCCGACAAAGAGTGGCAGCGAATTCGGGTTGAGGATGGCAATCGCGAAGGTTGGGTCAAGGGCGGCAATACTGAAAAAGTTGAGGGGGAATAGGACTTAGATAAATAATATACTCTTCTTGTAGTTTTTCAATCAGCTTCTGTTGGATCAGCACAATTTTGATCAGTTCCTCACGGCTCAACTGGTCAACTATTTCCCTTTTCAGTGCTAATAACTCTGATTTTTCGCTCATCTGACTACACTACCCTATAGCGCGTCGCGTGAGAACCCCGGTCTTTCCCGCAGGGTATGAAACGCAGTTGCAGCCTTTAGGCTGCGAGTAATCTGTGTTATAATCTAACAATGCGGAACAAGTAGGCGTATCAACTACGTGTTGAACCATTCCTAGAACGGTGAAATTCCGGGCAGTAAGACACCCTCAGCATTTTTGACTGAGAAAGACTAAGGCACAGCCAAGCAGCGCAGGATGGGGAGCGTACCGAACTGGCTAATGTGTTGAAAAGTGCGAACGAAAGCATACAAAAAGTAAGCGTAATTGCAACACCAAAAGGTAGTTGTTTTGAACGTCTAGAGGTGTCTTGACAGCACCATTAAGAGCGTCAAAACTTCTTAAGAATCTCCGCACCTTCAGGTCGGAGAGTGTCAATTATCCGCTCTGAATGAACTATTTTTCACATCAATCCTTACCTTTTTTTAAACCTTTTTTGGCCCCTTTGATTAACATTTGAGCAGCGGTAAGTACGGAAGAGCCGAAATTTGGGAGTCAATCAACTGCTTAAGTTGACACCAATGGGCATTGCCGTGTCCCTACAGGCACTTCGATCGCGGGTTCGCGTCATAATAAGTGCAAGTCTTGTAGTTCTAAGCTAAGGAAAAAACGATCGTGAACGACAAACAGCATCACGAAAACCCGGACTCCACTCCAGAGCAATCTAGTTCCCATCCCCTCGCCACAAGTCTTGGTGCAGCAGGCGGTGGTGTTGCCGGTGCCGCAATTGGGGGTTCAGTCGGTGGGCGCGTGGGCGCAACGCTGGGAGCAGTGGCGGGGGCGATCGCCGGTAGCATTGCCGGAAATGCCCTCGCAGAAGTGACCGCAGAAGTAGCTGAGCAGGTCAACGAGACCATAGGATTGGACTTGGGAGCCGATAACCAGGAGATTGAGTTGCCCCGGCACTACTCTTGGGATGAGTTACGCGCTTTATCCAAGCCCCAGAGCTAAAAACTAGGGGCTTGCGCCCTCCGATTCCCGATCAGGATTTCTGGTCTCGATCGTCATGACTTAGCACATTCAGCAATTTTTTGGCAACTATAGCGCCCACGACTACTCCACCAACCACTTGAGCAACCTGGACAGCTTGCTTTACCCCATCACCAGAATTCATGTGTTCGTGGAATATCTCGTCTTTTAGCCAGTCTGTAGTGACTTTGAAGTTATGAACCGGAGTGGGCAATAGTTCTAGATAAGTGCCTTGGCGAATCAGATGACCGACTTCCCCTGTCACTTCAAAAACGTCGTAAATGTTAGCGGCACTATTTTCTAACCCTAGTTTTAGGAGGGTTCCGCGTAGGTTAACTTGAGCTGGTTTTGGCTCATGTCCTAATGCGATCGCTTTCAGATTATGGGCGATCGCAGCTCCTTGCTGATAGGCTACTTGGGCTGTGGCAGGCAGAGGTTTCGTATCCTTGTGTGGTTCAGATGAGTAGGATATGAGTTCGGGATGCAGCTCAAGATGCATCTCCTTATGTTCGCGATCGTGACCCTCAACCGTTGATGATTGCACTTCCACCGCACAATCACCACCTGCAAAAACTTCTGGGAAATCGGGCAACTGCAAAGTGGGAGTAACGTGTAAGCGACCATGTTTGTCGCGGTGTTCGTCGGGAATCGGCAAGTTTTTAATCAGTGGATGCGTAGCCGTTCCAGTTGTCCAAACCGTGGTGGATGCTGGTAGTGTCTCGAACTTACCATCGCGCTTATATTCAACTGAGTCTCGACGAATAGCCGTCGCTTCCGCTGCCGTTATGAGCTCCACTGGGACGGCCCGTTTTTGCAATTCTTGCTCGGCGGTTTCGCGAAGGTGACTGTTAATATCACCCTCGAGGATTTCACTACCGTGATTGATTAGTACCACCCGCACTTCTTGAGGATTACCTCCCAATGCTTCATACCAATGAGGTAGCAAATCGGCTAAAGTTGCGGCCATTTCCACACCACTTGGCCCGCCACCGATCGCAGCTACAGTTAGCAGCCGACGACGTTGTTCGGGGTCTTCGATTTGAACGGCTCGCTGTAAGCAGTCGCGCAGGTGGCGATCGAGGGCGATCGCATTTTCTTCGGTACGGAAATCAAAAGCATAGTCTTTGGCACCCTCAACGCCAAAATAGCCCGTAACGCTACCTAAACCTAAAACTAAGTTGCTGTAGTTGTAGCAGTCCCCGGAAGTTAATTTGACTTCCCGTTGATGGAGGTCGATCGACTGAACCGTATCTTGCACAAAAATGATACCGCTATCATCGAGCAGTTCCTTAAAAGTTGGTACAACCTGATTAGCCTCCATCTCGCCGCTAAAATACTCATAAAGTAAAGGCTTAAAACAAAAGCGTTCAGAGCTATCAATTAGGATGACGCTTCGAGGATAGTGTTCATGCGCTAGATGCAAAGCTGTAAAGAGACCAGCAAAACCACCACCAAGGATAACAGTCTGATAAATTGGGTTGTTCATACAATCATTTTTCTCCAGTAATTGAGAGTACAGTTGACAGTTGACAGTTGACAGTTGACAGTTGACAGTTGACAGTTGACAGTTGACAGTTGACAGTTGACAGTTG
>NZ_JAUBPT010000129.1:0-18717 GCF_036700905.1 Microcoleus sp. S13_C3
ATGTTATCGCGGTTGGCTAAACCGTGAAAGCTTACTGAGGGATAACCGCTCCCATGCTCCCGATGAAGTAAGAAGCAGATGTCTAGACTTGTCTAGTATTTGTGTAGCAGTGAATGAGCCAACAGCGCGGCTTGAGTTCGATCGCGCAAATTCAACCGACTCAAAATATTCGTTACATAGTTCTTTACCGTGTTTTCCGACAAAAATAAGGTTTGAGCAATCTCTCGGTTGTTCGCGCCCGAAGCTATTAAACGCAACACTTCTAATTCTCTGGGTGTAAGTTGCTCTAATTCTGGCGGAGAAACAACCGTCTGATTAGTTACAGCAGGACTCATCAGGGCTTTCTCAAATAAGCCCGGGCCTAGTTGCGTGTGTCCTTTATAAACAGCGCGAATCGCTAACGCAAGTTCGTCGGGTTCGGTATCTTTGAGCAGGTAGCCTTTTGCGCCCAGTCGCATTGCTTGGCTGACATATTCATCGTCATCAAATGTGGTTAAAACCAGCACTTTTGTATCGGGATAAGATTGGGCGATCGCCCCGGTTGCTGCTACGCCATCCATAACGGGCATCCGAATATCCATCAGCACAATGTCCGGGTGTAGAAGGGGAATTTGTGCGATCGCCTCCTGTCCGTTTTCAGCTTCACCAATTACCTGCATATCAGAATAGCATTCCAGGATACTCTTGATTCCCCGGCGAATAATATGCCGATCGTCCACTAGCAAAATCCGAATCATATCACAATCCTCGCATCAATTAGCATCTGGCAAACCGCACTGCATTATCATTTCTTCAGTCTCAAGCGAGAGAGACAAAAGTTTGTATATACGCGGTTTCAACCGCTGATTTCTATATATTTTGAGAGGGCAAAGAAACCGAAATCCGGCAACCGTTTCCAGACTTGCTGTAAATCGCAAATTGACCGCCCGTTGCGGCCACTCGTTCTCGCATTCCCTGGAGCCCAAATCCAGTGGTATTTTGTGCAGGATCGAAGCCTTTGCCGTTGTCAGCAATTGACAAATAAATCTGTCCTGCGTGTTGCTGCAACCCAACAGTCACCATCGTTGCATCAGCGTGTTTGTGAATATTTGTGAGGGATTCTTGCACAATTCTGTAAAGTGTTGTATTGATTTCCTGAGATAGCAGAACTGGTAAGCGAATCGAGTTGGAAACTTCGATCGCAGTCATGCGCTGAAAGTCTTGGAGAAGTTTGTCGATCGCACTTTCGAGCGACAATCCTTGCAAAGGATTCGATCGCAACACCGAAACAGATTTGCGAATTTCTAATAAAGCTTCCGATCCGAGTTGTTTCGCCTGTTTCAGAAACTCCAGCGCTTTCTCATCCTCCGATTTCCAGAACAATAGGGCATTATTGAGCTGAATCGTTTGAGCCGCGAGGGTGTGTCCGAGTCCGTCATGGATTTCACGGGCAATCCGATTGCGTTCCTGCAAAGTTGCCTGGTCTTCAATTCGCAGTGCATAGTGGCGCAGTTGTTCGTGAGTTAGGGCTAATTTATCGTGAGCGATTTCTAATTGCTCTCGGCTTTGGCGTTCCGCAATCAACGCATTAATTAACAATAAAGCGAACACTAATGTCAAGCCAAATAATAACACATTGCTAAATCGCCATTCCCAAACAGTTGCAATGACTTTTTCAGGTAAAATAGGTTTTAATAACAGTAGCGAGCTATAGGACAGCAGGGCTAAAGCCAAGACTGTCACCTGCCCCGGCTGACGGAAGATCAGACAACTACGCATCAGCAGCACGAGAAAAAGCAAAAAGCTCGATCGGCTCGATAACCCTTCCTGGACAATGGGCAGCAAAATCAAGCCAAATTCTAGGGCTGTAAATAAAACTTTTCTACCTAACCGAACTGTTGGCAAACGCAACCCGATCGCGCCGAAAAGTGCGATCGCGCCAACCCGTAACAGCGGCGACCAGAGCGACTGAAACGGATGCAGCACTTCCATCAAGGCTGCCGTCGCCAGCAGCAGCCACTCCAAATAAAGCAACAAACGAAAGGACGGATAGGTCAAGCGAATCATAGAACTTTTCCCCATCAAAAGCTGGAGCGATTCAAGCAAGGGCGCTGACCTAATTGTAGAAGGTATCTTGGAATCAAAAAACACGTTACCCCCTTATGTTCAGAAGGCAGTTCGGCAACGAAGCAGTGAATCGGGATTGAACGGATGAAGGTTGAGGGAATTGGGAATTGGTCATCGGTCATCGGTCATTGAGCAATTCTCCCACTCTCCCACTCTCCCACTCTCCCACTCTCCCGCGCTCCCCTTTTGCCATAACAAACAATTTATATGTGTAGCAGCTTAGCGAAGCGGCCAACGATCGCGCTAGAGCCTTTTAGACTGATTTTGGGTTTTGGGACTAGGAAAAAAGTCACAACTGCAAAGTGCTTTTTGACTGGTCTGGTTAGGAGTATTGGGTCATGCGCTGGCTGATTTTAGCCTATAAGATTTGGTGGTGAAGGTTAATTAGAGGCAGTAAATCATGAAAAGAACAGCGATCGCACCAGCATTTCTCCTCGTCGGTGCACTTTTGGTAGGCGGTTTGTCTGCTTGTACGCAATCCAATGCCTCCGAAGCTACCCAACCTGAAACGACGGCGACCAATCCAGTAAGTTCCGACCAAGCGAAGGCGGATTCTGCTTCCACTCAAACTGCTCAAACTGTCGCGGCGACTGCAACTCCAAGTTCAGCGCCACCGAAAGCAACGGATGCAGAACGCGCACAGAAACGCGAGGAACTTCGCAAACAAGTCGAAGCGGTGTTGACGCCCGAGCAGGTACAACAGTTGGAAACTAAAGTCAAGGGAGGTGAAAAAATGCGGAAAGCTTTGTCCGAGCTAAATCTCACCGCCGAACAAAAGACAAAAATTAAAGGAATTCTCAAGGCTGCTTATCCTCGGGGGCAAAAGCAGTCTCAAACAAGCTCGCAATAACGTTCTGATTGGGCAACTTGTAGGGCGAAACTGATACAGGGCTGGCGCGGGTTCTCCCGTCTACTCCACAAGAAAATAGATGTGTTGTGGAACAGGCATCTTGCCTGTTCTTGAGAATGATAAATGATACAAGATGTTAGTTACAACTGAGATATTGCTCACCTTTTGCACCATTGTTAATAAGCCTTTTATGAACAGGCAAGATGCCTGTTCCACAAAAAAATTTATCTCCTATAGAACAGGCCGGAAAGCCGGTTTTTGAGAATAGTGCAAGATGTTAGTTACAAAGGAGGTTTGTGATGATCGAGGAAATTATTAGTGAAAATCGGAATGGCACTCGCCCTAAAGTTTCTGACGAAAATCTGAAGCTGAACGAGCAACCGACGCACAACGTAGAAATTGTTAGTGAAACTCCAAAAGACGCTCTCCGTGAAGTTTTTCAGGAAGCTCCAGCATTGCCCGAGAGCGAACAGGCGGAAAGTGTTGCAGCCAAACAACCGACGGAAAAGGTGCTGGCGAAAGGGCGGATTGCGCTGTTTCTGCTGGGGTTGCTGCTGGTGGGTGGGTTGGGATTTTTGGTTTGGGTGCGATCGACTGCTACTAAAGCGGAAAAACCGAGCCGTAGCGGTAGACTCCAAGTGACTCCGGTGACAGTGGCAACAGTGACGAAAAAAACGGTTCCGATACAGTTGCAAGCGATCGGCAACGTGCAATCGAGTTCTACTGTCTCGGTGACACCACAAGCTAGCGGGCGGATTACAGGAGTTTATTTCAAGAAAGGACAAGAAGTTAAGAAAGGACAACTGCTGTTTTCGATCGACGATCGCTCTCAAACTGCCTCGATCCAGCAAGCTCAAGGAATCGTAGCAAAAAGCCAAGCACAGGTGCAACAAGCCACAGCCAACCTTTCTAAAGACCAAGGAGTTGTCGAACAAGCCAGAGCAACCCTGGACAAAGACCGAGGAATTGTCCAGCAAGCCAAAGCGACCCTGGAAAAAGACCAAGGAATTGTCCAGCAAGCCAGAATGACTCTTGCTAAAGACAAAGGAGTAGTCGAACAAGCCAGAATGACCCTGGAAAAAGACCAAGGCGCAGTCAAGCAAGCGATCGCTACCTTGACCAAGGATCGAGCTCAAGCCCAATATGCCGAAGCACAAAGTCAACGGTACGCAGCCCTCTACCAACAAGGAGTAATCAGTCAAGACCAAGCCCAACAATACGCTACCAGCAGCCGAGCCGCTGCGGCAACGGTCGATCTTGACAAGCAAGCGATCGCCAATGCTGAAACTGCGGTGAAGAGCGATCGCATCGGGATTGCCAATGCTGAGGCAGCCGTCAAAAGTGATGAAGTGGCGATCGCCAATGCTGAGACGGCGGTGAAAAGCGATCTAGTGGGGATTGAGAATGCTGAGACGGCGGTGAAAAGCGATTTAGTGGGGATTGAGAATGCTCGGGCTGTCGTGGAGGGCGATCGGGCTGCGATCGAGGGTTCTCAAGCAGGGTTGAGTGCAGACGGCGGTGCCTTGAAAAATGCTCAGGTGCAATCATCCTATACCAAGGTCTATGCGCCGATCGACGGGCGTGCTGGAAATGTGCTGGTGACAATCGGCAATGTGGTGCAAGCAAACAGCGACAAACCCTTGGTGACAATCTCCACAATTAATCCCATTCAAGTTGCCTTTTCCGTTCCTGAATCCAACCTCCCACAAATCCAAAAATACGCGGATAACGGCAAACTTAAAGTTGATGTCACCTTTGCTGGAAACAATCGTCCGATATCGGGAACCTTATCATTTGTGAACAATACGGTTGACAATGCCACTGGCTCAATTCAACTGATTGGCGACTTTAATAACGCAGATGGCAAACTTTTCCCCGGTCAATTTGTTAACACAACTCTAACATTAAGTCAACAACCAAATGCGATTGTTGTTCCCTCACAAGCTGTACAGACAGGGCCGAACGGACAATTCGTGTTTGTCGCCCAAGAAGACGATACAGTGGAAAATGTGCCTGTAGTTGTCAGCAATACAATCAACGGCTTAACTGTCATCCAAAAAGGTCTGGATGCGGGTGATGAAGTTGTCACCGACGGACAAGCAAATCTGGTTGATGGTAGCAAGATTCGCATTAAAACCGCAGCGGATGCTAAAGATAATTCAGATAATACTAAAGGCAATAATAATTCAGAGACATCTGGAGCCAAAGAAACTGGTAGAAAATCTGGCGGCGACTCTAATTCATCGGGAAATAAGTCATGGAAATCGCGCAAGAATCCCTAGGGCGAGCGATTTTATATTTGGATTATCGAAAGTTGTTTTGCAGACAGAAGTAATCTCAAACCCCTGGAATTGCTTCACTTCGTTTCGTTATTGCCCGATCGCGAAATCGAAGGTTAAATAGTCAACCATCATTCAGTTTTGCGACTGACAGTCAACAGTCAACAGTCAACAGTCAACAGTCAACAGTCATTCCGGTAAAACCGGAATTGATATAACTAATGAATCTCTCAGAACCGTTTATTCGCCGTCCAATTATGACCACCTTGGTGATGGCGGCAATTCTGATTTTTGGTTGGATGAGTTATCGCTTACTGCCGATTAGCGATTTGCCAAACGTCGATTATCCCACGATTCAAGTCAGCGCTTCCCGCCCCGGCGCTAGCCCGGAAACGATGGCTGCATCGGTGGCGCGCCCGCTAGAAAAGCAATTTTCCAGCATTGCTGGACTCGATACGCTAACCTCAACGAGTACCAGCGGCAAAACTCAAATTACGCTTCAGTTCAATCTCAGCCACAATATTGACGATGCCGCGCAAGATGTGGAATCGGCAATTTCCTCGGCATCGGGCCAAATGCCCAACGATTTGCCAAATCCGCCTACCTACAGCAAAGTCAACCCCGCCGACGGGCCGATTCTTTACCTTTATCTAACTTCCCCAACGCTTCCGCTTTCTGAGGTTGATAAATACGCACAAACCTATCTAGCGCAAAAGCTATCGACAATCGGCGGTGTGGCGCAAGTGCAGATTTACGGTTCTCAAAAGTATGCGGCTCGAATTCAACTCGATCCGCAGCAGTTAGCCAGCCGGCAAATTGGCATCGCTCAAGTGCAAACTGCGATCGAACAAGGAAACGTCAACTTACCCACAGGAAGCCTTTCCGGTAGCCATAAAAACTTTACTGTGCAAACCAACGGACAGCTTCAGGATGCAGCAGCATTCCGCCGTTTAATTGTGACGTATAAAAATGAACAGCCTATTTATCTCGAACAATTAGGACGAGTCATTGACAGCGTAGAAAATACTCAACTTGCGAGTTGGTATAACAACGATCGCGCAATTATCCTCACGATTCAAAGACAGCCGGGTACGAATACTGTAGAAGTTGTAGAGACGATTCAAAAATTACTGCCCAACTTAAAAACTCAGATTCCGAGTTCGATCGAGCTTGGGGTGATGTACGATGCGTCTCAATCAATTCGAGATTCGGTTGACGACGTTCGGTTTACCCTCGTTTTGACGATCGCCCTAGTTATCTTAGTAATCTTCTTATTTTTACGCAATCTGTCTGCAACAGTCATTCCCAGTTTAGCGCTGCCGGTTTCGCTGATCGCAACCTTTGGGGTGATGCACTTATTCAACTACTCGCTAGATAACTTGTCGATGATGGCACTGACGCTATCCGTCGGCTTTGTAGTCGATGATGCAATCGTCATGCTCGAAAACATCGTCCGTCACATAGAAGAAGGAGAAAGCCCGCGAGAAGCGGCGCTAAACGGGTCTAGGGAAATCGGCTTTACGATTTTATCGATGACGCTTTCCTTGGTAGCGGTGTTTATTCCGATGTTATTTATGAGCGAATTGTTGGGGCGCTTGTTTCATGAATTTGCAGTGACGATTGCAGTTTCAATTTTGGTTTCAGGCTTTGTATCTTTGAGCCTGACACCAATGTTGTGCAGCCGTTTTTTGCGGCCGGTAAATCACGCCAATCAAAGCCGGCTTTATCGAGCTTCAGAGTATGTATTCGAGGTATTTTTGAGTTTGTACGATTGGAGCCTCAAGAAAGTTTTAAAATATCACCGCACCACGATGATTTTGTCATTCGCAATGGTGTTTGTCACAGTTGGACTATTTATCGCGGTTCCCAAAGGCTTTATTCCTAGCCAAGACACCGGACAAATCACGGGCATTACTCAAGCTGCACAAGATGCCTCTTTTGATGAATTAGTTCGCCACCAGCAAGCCGTTGTCAGCGCAATTCGCCAAGATCCAAATGTGGAAGCAGTTAACTCGAATATCGGGGCAGGAGCGAGTGCAAATGGCGGCGGGGCAGCAGTTGCCGGAAATTCAGGAAGCTTGTTTATTCGGCTAAAACCGCGCTCGCAGCGGCAGATGGGAGCCGACGAAATTGTGCAGAATTTGCGATCGCAGCTAGCAGAGATTCCCGGCATTCAAGTCTTCTTGCAAAATCCTCCGGCAATCCCGCTGGGCACTCAACAAAGCACTGGATTGTATCAACTCGCGCTGCAAAGTTCTGACGTTTTACCGCTGCGACAATACGTCCCGCAACTGGTTGACAAAATGAAAGCAATGCCAGAAATTCAGGATGTTAACAGCGATTTGCAGATGACTTCTCAAATCAAAATTGATATCGATCGCGACAAAGCCTCAGCATTAGGAATTACTGCCAGTCAAATTGAAAACACTCTGAGAAATGCTTACGGCGCTTACCAAGTTTCCACGATTTACGGTGCGAGCAACGAGTATCAAGTTATTTTGGAACTAGAACCAAAGTATCAAAAAGATCCCAATGCTTTGATGCAGCTTTACATCGCTACAGCGGGCAGTAATTCGAGTGAGACTTCTGGCGGTCAAACACAAGTACCGCTAGCAACGTTTGCCAAAATCACTCCGGGAACTGCACCATTAATTGTCAACCACGTCGGGCGGATGAATGCTGCGACAATTTCCTACAACCTCGCTGCTGGGGTGGCGCTGGGAACGGCAAATAGTGCGATCGACAAAATCGTGAAATCGGTAATTCCTGACAGCATTTCTACCAATTATAAGGGCGCGAGCCAAGTATTTCAAAGTTCGCTGCCGAGTTTAGGGTTTCTGTTGGCAGTGGCAATTTTGGTAATCTATTTGATTCTCGGTATTTTGTACGAAGATTTCATCCATCCAATTACAATTCTGTCGGGATTGCCTTCGGCGGGATTTGGCGCGTTATTAACGCTGATGTTGTTTGGCGTTGAACTCAACGTTTATTCATTCATCGGCATCATCTTGCTGGTAGGGATTGTTAAGAAAAACGGCATTATGATGGTGGATTTTGCGATCGAAGCCCAGCGCAACGACGGTAAAAAACCAGCGGAAGCAATCTATCAAGCCTGCTTAGTGCGCTTTCGACCGATTATGATGACCACAATGGCGGCACTAATGGGAACATTGCCCATCGCCCTAGGAGTTGGTGCGGGTTCGGAATCTCGTCGCCCGTTAGGAATTGCCGTTGTCGGCGGACTTTTGTTTTCACAAGTTTTGACACTGTATCTCACGCCCGTATTTTACATCTACATGGAATCGTGGCGGAAAAAGCTCAATGAGGTGAATTTTCGGCAAGTTTTTTCGTTTAAATGAGGACGGTAAAATAACCGTTCTAAGTTTGTAGTAAATGAGATGTTATACCAATGTCAATAAGTCTTTATGAGCGGGCAGGATGCCCACCCCACAAGAAAAACAATCTTTGTGGAACAGGCATCTTGCCTGTTCTTGAAAAGCGGGCAGGATGCCCACCCCACAAGAAAAACAATCTTTGTGGAACAGGCATCTTGCCTGTTCTTAAAAAGCGGGCAGGATGCCCACCCCACAAGAAAAACAATCTTTGTGGAACAGGCATCTTGCCTGTTCTTGAAAATCGCAAAAAGCCCATTCTACAAAACTTACTTTTCTTGTGGAACGGGCATCTTGCCCGTTCCTAAATAAGGAGTACAGGTTATTTAATTCTCATTCGTTACCCTAAAATATATGAACCTTTCAGAAATTTTTATCCGCCGCCCCGTAATGACCGCACTGGTCACAATCGGCATCCTAATCTTCGGTTTGATGAGTTATTTTCTGCTACCAATTAGCGCCTTACCTCACGTTGAATATCCCTTTGTAAGTGTCTCTGCTAGCTTACCCGGTGCAACCCCCGAAACAATGTCATCCTCAGTTGCCGCGCCGCTAGAAAGACAGTTCACCGAAATAGCAGGTCTCAATTCGTTTAACTCCACCAGTTCCACCGGTAGCGCGAATATTTCCCTACAATTTGACTTCAGCCGCAGTGTCAATTCTGCTGCTAAAGACGTACAAGCTGCGATCGCCGCCGCCGCAGGTTCATTGCCATCTGGAATGCCCAAACCGCCTACCTACCGCAAAGTTAACCCTTCAGTTGCGCCGGTTCTATACCTTTATTTGTACTCAAAAACCCTGCCAATTGCAGAAGTGGATGAAGCAGCAGAAGTGACGATCGCACAACCCATCTCAGCGATCGACGGTGTGGCACAAGTGCAGGTTTACGGGCAGAAACAATATGCAGTGCGGATTCAACTCGATCCGCGAGAAGTGACCGCCAGGGGAATCGGATTAGATCAAGTTAGAACCGCAGTTACGCAAGGAAATGTAAACTTGCCAACCGGAAGCCTTTCTGGCGATAACAAAAGCTATTTAATTCAGGTAAACGGTCAATTAAATAAGGCAGCCGAATATCGATCGCTGATCGTTGCTTACAAAAATGGCGCCGCAGTGAGGCTGCAAGATTTAGGAAACGTGATTGACGACGTGCAGAATAACAAAGTTTTGAATTTGTACAGCGATAAAAATGTGACAAATCAACCTGCAATCTTGCTGGCGGTGCAGCCTCAACCCGATGGAAATACTGTCGAAATCGTCGATGCGATCGTGCAAATGTTACCCGCACTCAAACAACAAATTCCCCAATCGATCGAAATGGGAATTATGTACGATCGTTCTCAATCTATTCGGGCTTCTGTAGACGATGTGAAGTTCTCCTTAGTTTTATCGGTGTGTCTGGTTGTCTTAGTAATTTTTCTATTTTTGCGGAACCTCACAGCGACGCTAATTCCGAGTTTAGCTTTGCCTGTAGCGATTATCGGTACGTTTGCGGTGATGTATCAGTTGGGATACTCGTTAGATAACCTATCTCTGATGGCGCTGACGCTTTCAGTGGGGTTTGTGGTGGATGATGCGATCGTGGTGCTCGAAAATATTGTTCGCCACCAAGAAATGGGAGAAGCACCGCTAGAAGCAGCATTAAAAGGGTCGAAAGAAATTGGTTTTACCATTATTTCAATGACGCTTTCATTGGTCGCCGTATTTATTCCCATCATGTTTATGGGCGGGTTAATCGGTCGGTTGTTCCACGAATTTGCTGTGACAATTTCTGTGGCAATTTTGGTGTCAGGATTTGTTTCTCTGAGCCTCACCCCGATGTTGTGCAGTCGATTTCTCAAATCGTCCCACCAACACCCAAAAAACCGCTTCTACCACCTTTCAGAGCGCGGATTCGATCTGTTACTGCAAGGATATGAATGGACGCTAAAACCTGTTTTGAAATACCGTTTCGTGACGCTGATTGGTTCTGTAGTTCTGCTGGTATTGACGGCTTATCTGTTCGTTCTGGTTCCGAAAGGCTTTATTCCGACTGAAGACACCGGACAACTGATGGCTAACACAAAAGGAGCGCAAGATATTTCCTTTGAAGATATGCTGCTTCACCAACAAAAAGTAGTTGATATTATTCGGAAAAATCCCAACATCGCAGCGTTGAACTCAACTGTAGGTGCGAGCGGCCCGAACGCATCGGCTAACAACGGACGCATCACAATTAGGCTCAAACCCCGATCGCAGCGCCGCCTCAGTGCCGACGAAATCATCCAACAACTCACTCCTAAGTTGCGCGGAATTCCCGGCATTCAAGCTTTTTTACGCTCTCCTGCTGCGATTCCGATCGGCGGTCAACAAACAAATTCACAATATCAGTTTACGGTGCAAAGTTTAGACTTGCAAGCGCTGCGTCAAGCGGTGGCTGAATTGTTAGCTAAAATCAAAACGCTACCGGGATTGCGCGGTGTGGATAGCGATTTGCAACTGAGTACGCCTCAGCTTCAAGTTAAAGTCGATCGCGACAAAGCCGCAACCGTCGGCGTTAGTGCTCAACAAGTGCAAAAAACCCTCAGCGCAGCTTACGGTTCTGGGCAGGTTTCGACGATTTATACCCCGAACAATCAATTTACGGTTGTGTTAGAACTAAAGCCTGAGTTTCAGCGCGATCCGAGTGCTTTGTCGATGCTTTACGTGCGATCGAACACCGGACAAATGATATCGCTAAGTGCGATCGCCAATGTCACCCAAACAGTCGGCCCGCTAACCGTCAATCACCTAACCGGATTGCCCTCTGCTACAATCTCCTTTGACACTCTTCCAGGCACATCACTGAGTCAAGCAACCGCAGCTATCGAGAAAGTTGCAAAGGATATTTTGCCGCCGTCAGTGACAACAAGTTTCCAAGGTGCAGCACAGGTATTCAACCAATCTTTTAACGATTTAGGTTGGTTGTTGCTGGTTTCTATTGTGGTGATTTATTTAATTCTCGGCATTTTGTACGAGGATTTCATTCACCCGCTGACAATTTTGTCAGGTTTGCCGTCAGCCGGATTTGGTGCACTGTTAACGCTGGTAATCTTTCAGGTTGAACTCAATCTCTATTCGTTTATCGGGATTATTCTGCTGGTGGGAATTGTCAAGAAAAACGGTATCATGCTGGTAGATTTTGCGATCGAGAAACAGCGCAAAGAAGGCAGAAGCGCGTTTGATGCCATTTACGAAGCCTGCATCGTCCGCTTCCGTCCGATTATGATGACGACGATGGCGGCTTTAATTGGAACTTTGCCGATCGCCCTGGGAGTTGGTAGCGGTTCCGAATCGCGCCGTCCGTTGGGAATTGCGATCGTCGGTGGATTGCTATTTTCGCAAGTTTTAACGCTGTATCTTACTCCGGTATTTTACACTTATATGGAAGCGTGGCGCAAACGGCTAGGTCAACCAAAAATGAAGCTGTCTGAATTTTTCTGGCGTCCTAAAACTCGACCTTCGAGCCGAAATTAAAACAGGTGTTTGTAGCGAGGACTTTAGTCATTAGTTATGCGGTTAATTAACCAACTTTCAAACGATCGTTGACTTTCACTGCTGCGTCGACCCGCTAGCAAACCTTCAACTCCAATATGTTCGTCTAAATCAACCCATTCAATGGCATAACCATCTCCAAGTAGCTGCCAATTATGTCTTTCCTCCGGGGTACCGTGCAACAAACGGGGATACCAAGCTAAGGGCACGCTCAAACTGCGACCATCAACTAAGTCCACAATTACTTTTTCATCTGTCACCGTGACTTTAATTACGAGGGGTTCTGTTTCAAGGATCAAAGTAGTCATGCCAAGCCTCCAACAATATTTGTTCATATTCCTCTACAAGACGAGCAATCTGGTTTAATTCATGCTCTTTGAAGCCTCGATTTTTTTCTAGAGATACAGGATTCATCCAAAATTTGGCAAGTTGCCGATCGCGCTTAACATGAATGTGGGCTGGTTCGCCTCGATCGGAACTAAAAAAGATGAAACTGTAGGGTCCAACCTGAAGAACCGTAGGCATTAGCTGTTATCAGAGTTAATTTTCTCCTAAGTTTAACTTGCGATCGCTCTTAAATGTTAGGTACTTTTAAAAATTAATAATCAGCCGGCGATCGCCTTTTTACATCTCTGCTTTGATTAGTGCCAGCGCGGTCTTTCTTCCTGCCTTTTTTAATTTGCTGGCTCATTTCTACAAACAAATCCCTACGCAGATAAGGATAGTCGCTCACCCACACGTCGCGGCTGGGAATATAAATATCTGAAACTTTGGCAATTCTGCCTAAATCTTCTTGATTTGACATGATTAACATTAAAGCAGCTTGGCCGGGGACAATTCCTTGGTGATCTTTCCGCAATGGAGCTCGAAGTGTAGTAGTAAATCCGGTTTTGTCACCAACTTCTAAGTTGATGCGTGGTTCTAGGTTGTCAACTATTACGAGTTGTCCTTTTTGATTGACTGTTTCTTCTTGACTTGTGACTTCATCGGTAATATAAATATCCAAAACTCGTCCTTGCCAAAAACCGCAGTATTGATATTTGCGGCATTCTGCATTTCGCAAACTCGCCCACAAAATCGGTCCCCACAGCCAGTACAAACCAGCTATCAATCCGGTGATTAAAACTAGCGGTCCAACATCGGAACCGGCGAAGTTATAAACTACCAGGAGGAAAACTACGCTGACTGCAGATATTAACATTCGCCTCAAAAAATCGGGTGGTTTTCCCCAGATATATTTGTATTGCGCTCCCGTGGCGACGGCGGGAATTAGTTCTTGAAAGGTTTCGCGGGTTAAGGGAATTAGCATAATTAGTCAGTTGGCAGTTGGCAGTTGGCAGTTGGCAGTTGGCAGTTGGCAGTTGGCAGTAGTAACAAGTTACCAATTACCAATTACCAATTACCAATTACCTACAGTATTTTTTCCAGGCCGTAAACGAGCGATCGCAATTCCAGGACTTTGCGTATAGACAGCAACACTCCGGGCATATAACAAGCTCGATCGCTCGTATCGTGTCGTAAAGTATAAACTTGACCGGCGCCGCCAAAAATTACCTCTTGGTGGGCAATTAAACCGGGTAAACGGATGCTGTGAATGCGAATCCCTTCATCGGCGACTGAACCCCGAGCACCGGCTAATTTTTCGGTTTCCTCAACTTCTGGCAGATTGAAAGTTTTTCCCATTTCTGCTAACATTTGGGCAGTTTGAATTGCCGTACCGCTGGGAGCGTCGGCTTTTTGATTGTGGTGCAGCTCGATAATTTCTACGTGTTCAAAATACTGAGATGCCGTGACGGCGGCTTGTTGGAGCAAAACCATGCCGATCGAGAAATTGGGTACGATCAAACAGCCGATGCTCGCTTTATCAGCGAATTCAGCTAAGTTTTCAATTTGCTTGCTGCTCAATCCGGTAGTGCCGACTACTGGGCGAATGCCGTAAGCTATTGCCGATCGCACGTTTTCATAAACTGACGAAGGGTGCGTAAAATCTACCATCACGCCTAACTGCTTTTCCTGAGCTGCTAATACCAGCATTCCTTGCAAGTCGTCAGTGATGGGAACTTCTAACGGGCCGCATCCGGCTAATTCGCCGGCATCGGCGTGGAGGCACTCAGGGGAGCGGTCTACAGCCCCAAATAAAGTCATGTCACTAGCATGGGCGATCGCCTTGATTACTTCGCGGCCCATTTTGCCTGCAGCACCGTTAACAATCACCGGAATCGGAAGTTGATTCGCCATAATCTCAAAAATATCCTGAAAGTTCGATCGACTAAATTTTAACGCTTGTGGGAATTTGGGGAAACAAGGAATGAAAGACAGGATTTGTCGGCAAATCTTCAAAAACCCGGTTCCCATTCGAGAAATACTTTGCCAAATCGAGTAATTAGCTTAAAGAAACTCGGTGGCGGCACAAGTTCTGAAAAAATTACATTCAATCTCATATTAAGCTCAATTCTGTTAGAACAGACTTGTGCAAAGCTAATTTGCACCGACATATTTTTTCTGTGACTGCCAAATTCTCTCGAAATCTTCGATATGTCATGTCTGTGGCAACTGGCCTCAACCTGAGTTCTCAAAACCGACGGGTCAGGATTTTGCCTGCAATGCTTGTGGGCGCGACTGTAACGCTGCTGAATATGGGAGTTCGGCAGTTGGGAGGCCTGCAAAGCTGGGAATTGGGGAGTTTTGACTCGTTAGTGCGCTTGCAGCCAGATTCCGGCCCCGATCAGCGGCTGCTGGTAGTGGAAATTTCTGAAGCCGATATTCAAGCTTTGGGGAGATTTCCGATTTCCGACAAGACGATCGCTCAAACCTTGGCAAAACTGCAAAAGTATCAGCCAAAAGTCATCGGTTTGGATTTGTACCGGGATTTGCCTCAAGCGCCGGGACACCAAGAATTGCTGGCTGGGCTGAAAGCACCGAATGTGGTGGCGATCTATAAATTGAGCGATTCAGAAAGTCAGGGAGTGCCGGCGCCTCCGGGGATACCGCCCGATCGGGTTGGTTTTAACGACTTCGTGCTCGATCCTGATGGCGTTGTACGCCGCAATTTGCTCTCAGTCTCGCAACCAGACAAAAAGATTGCTTTATCGTTTTCTCTGCAAGTGGCTTTGCTGTATCTCAAAGACAGAGTACAGCAGAAAAATAGCGCTGTTCATCCTCACCAAATCAAGTGGGGAAAGGCAGAATTTGTGCCTTTAACTTCTGACAGCGGCGGCTATGCAAATATTGACGCCAAAGGCTACCAAATTCTGCTCAAATACCGATCGGCGAACGAGGTGGCGCGACAAGTCAGTATCAGGCAGGTATTGAAGGGAGAAATTGAACCAAGCTGGGTTAAGGACAAGATTGTGTTGATCGGGACGACGGCACCGAGTACCAGAGATTTGTTTTTGTCGCCTTACAGCCCGGTTAAAAAGCAAAGTCCGAAAATGCCGGGGGTGTTGCTGCACACGCAAATGCTCAGCCAAATATTGAGTGCGGTTTTGGATGGACGATCGCTGTTTTGGGTGTGGCCGGAATGGGCGGAAATTTTGTGGAACGGTGCTTGGGCGATGGTTGGCGGGGTTTTGGCTTGGCGGATTCAGCATCCTGGGAGGGCGGGATTGGCTGGGGGTGCTGCATTGATGGGACTGTTGGGGATTAGTTATGGGATTTTTACTGGGGGTGGGTGGGTGCCGCTGGTGTCGCCGGCTTTAGGTTTGGTGGTGACTGGTGTGGGTGTCAGTGCTTACAGGAAGCTTTACGATGCTTTTCACGATTCTCTGACGGGTTTGCCCAACCGGGATTTGTTCGTGGATTGCTTGGGGCGGGCGATCGCCAATACTAGGGGCCGGCGCAGCTATCTGTTTGCGGTGCTGTTTCTGGATTTAGACAGGTTTAAGGTGATTAATGATTCTTTGGGTCATTTGGTGGGGGATGAACTGCTGATGGGGGTGGTGCTGCGGTTGAGGGCAAGTATTGGTCGTGCAGATACTGTGGCGCGGGTGGGGGGTGATGATTTTGCGATTTTGGTGAGGAATGTTGATGTTGCTAGTGCGGTGGATTTGGCCACGCGAATTCACCAAGCTTTAATTGTGCCTTTTGAGTTGAAGGGGCAGGATGTGTTTGTGACAGCAAGCATCGGGATTGCCATCGGGGGCGAACCCGCTGCTAATCTCAGCGAACAGCCTGAACACTTGCTGCGGGACGCCCACACGGCGATGTACCGGGCGAAGGCTTTGGGAACGGGAAGGTATCAGGTGTTTAATGCTTCGATGCACGCTTTGGCGGTGGAGAGGTTGCAGTTGGAGACGGATTTGCGGATTGCCCTCAAGCGTCAGGAGTTTTTGCTGCACTATCAGCCGTTTGTCTCTTTGGCAAGCGGGAGGATTATTGGGTTTGAGGCTTTGGTACGCTGGCAGCACCCGCTGCGGGGTTTGATTCCGCCGATGAAGTTTATTCCGGTGGCTGAGGAAACGGGGGCAATTGTGCCGCTGGGTGAGTGGGTGTTGGAGGAGGCTTGCCGGCAGTTGGGGCTTTGGGAGGGAATGTTTGATTTCGATCGACCTTTGATTATGAGTGTAAATTTATCTGGGAAGCAGTTTGCCCAGCCGGATTTGGTCGATCGCATTCAGGTGATTTTGGAAACAACGGGTTTGAGTGCCGAGAGTTTGAAGTTGGAGATTACTGAGAGTGTGGTGATGGAGGATGTGGAGTCGGCGATCGGGGTTTTGAAGCACATGAAGGAGCTTAATGTCAAGTTGGGAATTGATGATTTTGGTACGGGTTATTCGTCATTGAGTTATTTAAGTCGATTTCCTACGGATACTTTGAAGGTTGATAAGTCGTTTGTGGGGCGGATGGAGATCGAAAGCGAGGGGGAGAATGTGGCGATCGTGCGGACGATTGTGGCGCTGGCTCATGCTTTGGGTATGGATGTGATTGCTGAGGGTGTGGAGACGGCGGCACAATTAGCTAGGTTGAGGTCGATCGGCTGCGAATACGGTCAGGGTTATTTTTTTGCTAAGCCGTTACCCAGCGAGGCTGCGACTGCTTTGATGGCTTCCGAGCCGCAGTGGTAGTTGTGGGTTTTTAGTTATTAGTTATTGTATAGCCTTTCGATCTCTCATATGAGGTACTCCTGGGCATAGGGCATAGGGCATAGGGCATAGGGCATAGGGCATAGGGCATAGGGCATAGGGCACAGGGCATACCTCACCACGCTTGAGAACCGCTATACGTTAGAGCTAAAATTAAAAGTCGATCGGGTTCCCAAAGCAGATATCTAATATGTTAGGTGCTAAAATTACTGCTAGGTCAACAAACATGAAGCTGAAATAAATTGTCAGCCATCTCGTTATCGATCCTCGAAAATTAACACAGTATCCTCTTAATTTAGATAACGCTGTCGGTAGCAATAATGCTGTAATATTTCATCCTCGTTTAGGATTAAATCAAGAAAACTATGACTTACTGTTAGCACAGATTTCAACTAAAACTCTTGAGGCTGAAGCAATGATATCAAATCGGTTAGCATCGGAATAGTAAATTCGAGTTGACTGTTGACGGTTGACTGTTGACACCGTGAACAGTCAACATCATGTATGAGTGTAACCGGAAATGATATTACTTGTTATTCTACAGATATTGATCATTGCCCGATCGCCCTTAGCTCAAAATGGTGTTTCTGCCTGTAGGTATAACCTTTCTCCCAACTGCGGATGCTCAAACGAAAGTTCCCGCGCGTGCAAGTGTAGTCGATTCGCAGCAGCCCGACATCCGTAAAGTCGATCGCCCAAAATCGGTATCCCCAACCCTCGAACATCCGCTGCATGAACCCTCAATTGATGAGTGCGTCCCGTCAGCGGCAAAAACTCGACGCGATCGCAATTTCCCTCCCTCGCCATTACCTGAAAGCGAGTAACGCTGGGTTTTCCGCACTCCCAATTGACTTGCTGGTAAGGGCGATTTTCGGGATCGCCCCAAAGTGGGAGTTCGATCGTCCCCGCATCAATTTTTACCGTACCCGAAAGCACCGCTTCATAAACTTTGTGAACCTGCTTTTTTGCAAATTGCTGCCTGAGTTGACTGCTAGTTTCTTTCTCCCGCGCCAATAACAAAATCCCCGATGTTTCCAAGTCTAAACGATGCACGACTGTCAAATTAAAACTATCAGCTAACAAGTTACGCAAACGACTAAAAACACTATCTTGATTTTCAAAATAACGACCTGGAACTGACAGCAAACCAGAGGATTTATTGACCGCAATCAACCATTTGTCTTCATAGATAATCGGTAGTATTTCGGTAACGGGCAAGATGCCCGTTCCACAAGAAATATGATGATTTGTGGGGAGTAGGGGTTGGGCTTCTAGCCCGCCCGCAAGGGGCAAGATGCCCGTTCCACAAGAAACATTATTCCTTGTGGGGAGTAGGGGTGGGGTTTCTAGCCCGCCCGCAACGGGCAAGATGCCCGTTCCACAAGAAATATGATGATTTGTGGGGAGTAGGGGTGGGGTTTCTAGCCCGCCCGCAACGGGCAAGATGCCCGTTCCACAAGAAATATGATGATTTGTGGGGAGTAGGGGTTGGGCTT
>NZ_JAUBPT010000129.1:18817-22487 GCF_036700905.1 Microcoleus sp. S13_C3
GGCTTCTAGCCCGCCCGCAACGGGCAAGATGCCCGTTCCACAAGAAATATGATGATTTGTGGGGAGTAGGGGTTGGGTTTCTAGCCCGCCCGCAACGGGCAAGATGCCCGTTCCACAAGAAACATTATTCCTTGTGGGGAGTAGGGGTTGGGCTTCTAGCCCGCCTGTTAAACCCTCATTTATATTAGTAGAAACAATCGGATTTTGAGCCAATCCTGACAGCAAAAAACCCATCAACGGCTGACACCGATCGCCACAAGCGCCATAAAATTCTCCCTGTATCTTATCCCCCGATGGCGGCCCCCACCAAAACTCAGCCATTGCCAGCGGTTTCAGATGGTGTACTGCCGCGTAGTGGAGCAATTTTGGGGCGCAACAGTCGCCGGTGCCAGTGGGAATAGAATTAGTTGGCATTAATGAGGAGATCGAGCTCGATTTCCCCAAAAAATTCATCAGAGTGTAAGCCGCGTGCATTTGCATCTGAAGTTCGCGGGAAAGTTCTTTTCGCTGCTGTTTTAGCGCCCGCATCCGTCGATCCGCAGCTTCAATTAATTGTTTTAGGGGCTGCAATGTTTCATCCCGCTGTCGTTTCAATTGTCTGCGTTCAATTTTCTCCAAACGGCTTTCTTGATTCAGTTGTTCCAGGGCAATTTCTAGTGTTTCTGCTGTGAGAGTTTGACACAGTAACTGGCGTTTTTCGTCTCGCTGCTGCTTGCAATTGCGATGCCGATCGCTCAAAACTTGCATTTGCACTTCAAACTCCCGAAATAAGGCTTCATACTCTTGTCGCTGCGGGAGTTGATTCAATGCAATAAGTTCCTGTTTCATCACCTCCAATTGAGTTAACGTGCGGGCTTCATCGAAAGCAACACGATCACGTCCCGGAATCGGTGGCACCCAGCCTTCAACAATGCTGCAACCATTCAGCAGCCCGGAAAATGCTTTGAGTATCCCCTGTTCCCCCGAAGGCCTCTCCACCAGTAATATGCCGTACATCTTCCCTTCGCGATCGTAGGAATCGTCAGCCGCCAGGTACTGCATCAAACCCCGCGCCAGATCCTCGGACATTCGAGTGCGCGGCAGTCTCAGCAGCTCGCCACTTTGAGAACAACGGCCTTCGTACCAATAATTCGGCTGCGAGTCGATCGACTCCCAATGACAGTCCGTGACATCTAAAAGCGCGTGAAATTCTAACATATTAAATGTGGTTTGAAATCTGAATTAGGATATATTTTCTTGTGTCTTGACCCAGCCCAAAAACGGATACAAGTTTCCGACACTCGTCGTGGAGAGCTGAAAATTTTAGACTCTGCTTCAATCTCCCAGATTCATCTGTCGAGTCAATCGATTTTAGATTTTAGATTTTAGATTTTAGATTTAAGCATTGACCCCACGGATAAATTCGGGGGGCAAGTTTCATCGGATACACGTTGTTGATTTCACCGGTCCTGAGTCTGCTTTCGGAATGAATCCGGGGGCTTGTATCATGGATGCTTTCGGTCAATCGAAAATCTAAAATCGACTGACGATATCTTACATGGGTGTACCGAACGTGGGAAGGGTGCATAATTTTATACCTACTAGAATTAAGTAAAAATGATTGGTTGCACCAAGCCTGATATGCTAAATTTGTTTCAAAACAGCAGCGAGATTAAGAAAAGCATAAGTTAATATATAAGACCGCAAGCTTGTTATCCCACTAAATTTTTTATGTGTAAGGCGTATGCCAGACCTCTCGACTTCGGCTCCTGAAAACTCATCAAACCCCCAACCAGCTCTGCTGCCGCCGATTTTAAGAATTTTTGCAGCATTTCCAGATTACGATCGGGGCAATAGATTGTACGCCGCAGGAAGGTACGAAGCGGCAGTCCTTTGCTACGGAAAAGCGGTTCAAATTAAGCCGGACTGGGCTAGGGCGTGGCTGAATCTGGGCAAAGCTTACAAGCAACTGCATTCCTACGCAGAAACCGTAGCCTGCGCCGATCGAGCTACAGCAATTAATCCCGAAGAATACTGGGCTTGGATGCTGCGGGGCACAGGGCTGTTAAGTTTGCAAAATCACTCAGAAGCGATCGCGGCTTTCGACACCGCAATTCAAATCAATTCAGAAAAGCACGAAGCTTGGTATCAGCGAGGCAGAGTTTTAGAGGAATTGCAGCAGTGGGATGCAGCCGCAACCTGTTACAAAAAAGCAACCCAACTTCATCCGAATTTGCCCGCCATGTGGTATCGGCAAGGCAATGTGTTGGTTCAAGCGGAGCGCTATCCTGAAGCCGTGGCGGCTTTTGAGCGCGCGCTGAAACTCGTCCCGACTAATTGGGAAGCTTGGCTGAACCGAGGTTTGGCTTTGATGAAAGCCGAACGCTACGCTGAAGCTGTAACTTCTTACGATCGCGCCATTCAACTGCAACCACAAAATAGTCTGGCTTGGTTCAATCGGGGCATTGCTTCAGCAAAATTGCACAAATATGCAGAAGCGGTGACAGCTTACGATCGCGTACTGCAAATGCAACCCAACGACTGCGAAGCTTGGTTTTATAAAGGAATGGCTCTCAAACACCAGTGGGCCGACGCGGCAATTGCTTGTTTCGATCGGGCAATTCAAATTAATTCTTTTTATCCCGAAGCATGGATCGGGCGCGGTCAAACACTGTCAGAATCGAGAGATTTTGAAGGGGCGATCGCTGCTTTTGACCAAGCCATTCAAATTAATCCGAATTTTCCCGAAGCTTGGCTGGGTAGAGGCATCGCCCTGGCAGGATTGGAACGCTACAAAGAGGCAATTATCGCTTACAGCAATGCCCTACAAATTGAAGGTAATTTTCTAGAAGCTTGGAACTTGCGAGGCGAAGCTTTGGAAAAATTACAGCAATACGAAGAAGCGATCGCCTGTTTTGATAAAGTAATCTCTCTGACTTCAGAAGCAGAAATTACATCAAAAGTAGGCTTGCAGCAAGGCGCAGCGCTGGAAAAATTGCAGCGTTACGAAGAAGCTGTCGCAGCTTACAACCGCGTACTAAAAATCGTGCCCGACAATTTTGAAGCTTGGTTGAAACGCGGCAATGCTTTGTCAAAATTGCAGCAGTACGAACAAGCTCTAGCATCATACGATCGAGCAATTACTGTCTGGCCGGACAACTATCAAGGCTGGGTACAGCGAGGTCTGATTCTAGGGGAAATGCAGAACTATTCCCAAGCACTCGTCGCTTTTGACCAAGTGATTCAACTCAAGCCAGACAACTGGGAAGCTTGGGCACAGCGGGGCGACGTTTTGCAAAAATTGCAGCGAACTCAAGATGCCATTAGCTCTTACGGAGTCGCCCTCGAAATCAAACCCGATTACTACGAAGCTTTAGTCAGTCGAGAAGAATTGAGACTCAAGGGCGCCATGTCAGGAAAGTGGTAAGGAATGAGAATTAAATAACTTACAATGCGTGATGGTTCTTGTGGGATGGGCGTCCCGCCCGTCCTTTTTGGACGGGCGAGACGCCCATCCCACAATCTTGTGGAAGTTATTTAATTCGCGATCCTTTGTTCCTGGTAACGCTGCGCTGGGGTAAAGTTTTAACCTGAACTTCCCTATGCAAATAAGCTAAGTAGCTAGACAAAATTAATTACATAGTTTTCTCCAAATTCTTTCAGGATTTTTTCCACAGAGGTAACAAAAGTA
>NZ_JAUBPT010000130.1:0-22440 GCF_036700905.1 Microcoleus sp. S13_C3
TCCTGAACCTTGGCCAAGCCGTTCTCACTTTTCTACGGCTTAAATTTTAAAAACCTACCCCTGAAAGGAGAGGGGGATGGGGAGTCTTTTCGATGACTGAAAACCTCAAAAATTCATCGCCTTCTTCGGTTCCCCCCATCACCCCATCAACCGAGAATGAAACAGCCCTGGGGGATTGGGGGGACGGATGGGAGATTTGGGCGATCGTTCCGGGTGGCTAAGGACAGGGCAATGCCGTGTCCCCACATATCTCGTGTCGCCACAGATATAATGTGGTTTGTTACATATCGATATAATCAGGTTTTGGTTGAGGCCAAAACCTAATTTTGATGGCGCGTCCTCCCAAAGCAGAATTTTTAGTAAAGATTTCTTAACTGGTGTTTTCGGTCATCTACCTTTCGATAGAGTTTCTATTATTTTTTTTTCGACCTTCTACCTTCTATAGCAACCACGCCCGACGATGATGACATTCTTAATTGCTGAAACATGAGCTGAAGATTGCGCCTTCCTTCTTCCTTCTTCCTTCAGCATCCATCCGTTACATCCGTTACAAAATCCGCTGCCGAACCTTCTTCCTTCTTCCTTCTTCCTATGGCTCGTTATTCTCGACTGCAAAAACTCGGCTCTTATATGCGCCCGCACTGGAAACCAACATTCTGGGGCATTTTTTCGCTATTGGTTGTCAATGCTGTGGGCGTTTACATTCCCCTGCTGATTCGGAATGCAGTTGACACTCTCCAAGTTGCGACTAAATTTGACCAAGTTTTCAACTTCGTGGCACTAATTCTGATTCTCGCCTCAATTATGTGGGTGATTCGGATGGCGTCGCGGATTTTGCTGTTTGGCGTCGGGCGTCAAGTCGAATTTGACCTCAAACAGCAAATTTTTAACCATTTATTAACATTAGAACCGTCTTATTTTGCTGCCAATACGGTAGGAGATTTAATTAACCGCGCTACTTCCGATTTGGACAATATTCGGCGCTTGGTGGGGTTTGCAGTGCTAAGTTTGGCGAATACGGCATTTGCCTATGCTTTGACTTTGCCCGTGATGCTGGGGATTAATGTAAGGTTGACACTGTTTGCGATCGCAGTTTATCCTTTAATGCTGGTTTTGGTACAGTTATTTAGCGACAAACTTCGCATCCAACAGTTAGCCGTGCAAGAGGAACTGTCTGCCATGAGCGATTTAATTCAGGAAGATATGAGCGGGATGTCCGTAATAAAAATTTACGCTCAAGAAGAAAACGAACGCCGAGCTTTTCGCAATTCCAACGCACAGTTGCTATCAGCCAATTTGGAATTAGCAAAAACTAGAAACTTTATTTTTCCGCTGCTGGGCGGTTTGGCAAGCATCAGTTTGTTGGTGCTGCTTTCTGCTGGTGGCGGGGCAATTGCTAATGGTCAAATTAGTATTGGCGATTTTGTGGCGTTGCTGATTTATGTCGAGCGTTTGGTGTTTCCGACGGCGCTGTTGGGTTTCACAATTACTGCTTACCAGCGGGGAGAAGTGAGTGTCGATCGCATCGAATCAATTCTGACTGTAGAACCGCAAATTAAGGATACTGCCGGTGCAGTTGAACTGGCAACTCCAGTCAAAGGCGAAATCGTGGCTCGCCATCTAAATTATACTTATCCCGGTGCTAAGACACCCGCCCTTAAAAATGTTGATTTTACCATAAAACCGGGAGAAACTGTCGCAATTGTTGGGGCGATCGGCTCAGGAAAATCAACTTTAGCTAATGCACTGCCACGCTTGCTAGATATCGATCCGGGTCAGTTATTTGTAGACGGACAGGATATTACCGAGGTAAAATTGACCGAATTGCGCGGGGCGATCGCCTATGTTCCGCAAGAAAGTTTTCTGTTCGGCACTACCATCAAGAATAACATCCGCTACGGAAACCCTTTAGCGGAACAGCCGGAGATTGAAGCCTCGGCAAAACAAGCGCAAATTCACGCCGAAATCCTCAACTTCCCGCAACAGTACAAAACAGTTGTCGGCGAGCGCGGCATTACTTTATCCGGCGGACAGCGGCAGCGGACAGCACTTGCTCGCGCTTTGTTAGTTGACGCCCCGGTGTTAATTTTGGATGATGCTCTTTCCAGCGTTGACAATCAAACTGCTACCGACATTTTGCGAAACTTGGCAACAGGAACCGATCGCAAAACAGTAATTTTTATCTCCCATCAAATGTCAGCGGCGGCCAGTGCCGATCGCATTTTTGTGATGGAGAAAGGAGAAATAGTTCAGAGTGGCACTCACCTTGAATTGGTAGGGCAAACAGGGCTTTATCAGTATTTGTGGAACCAGCAAAAATTAGAGGAATTGCTGCATTGACAAGTGACAGATACTTTGAGTCATCTATACTTAGACCCTAAATAAGTAGATTGGTCAGGACTTACGCAAGTACGCTATATAGCGTGCATCTCAAAAACAAACACTACGAATCGAAACCCGTCAGGGTCGAAAATACAGAGTATCTGACAAGGGCGTGCTTGTCGCGATCGCTTTATTAGATTTATTAAGCGACCGCTGCTCTTTATTAGCACGCTACATATAGCGCAATACGGTTCAGTTAAGAGCAATCTGACTTCTAAAAGATGCCTCTATTTCCCATAAAATCGTGAGGTTAAATTCGTCGGACAGCGTTAACTGAACCGTATTGACATATAGCGTGCTTGCGTAAGTCCTGTGGGAGTCGGAGTGATTTCGGGGATGACGGGATTGTTACATCTCTTTACATTTGGGTTTGGGACAGATCGTATTCATGCTTATCTTCTATTGTATGTTATGCAAGCTTTTTACTTGTTCTGCTTGCTTCAATAAATCTGCCTGGGAGTGGCGGCTTCATTACATTTCTTTACATCCTGTCCTATTTTGTCCGTATCCCGGCTTTACCCCTAAAGGGGATATTTAAGCCGGATTTGGTATAATCGCGTGTTTTATTTCACGGCGAGCGCTGAAATATTTTTCAGAAAACTAATGCTAGGAGCAAAAAAGAATTCGCCTCCTTTCATCGTGACAAAATTATAAAAATCGAACGGTACTTTCTCGTCCTTCCCCCACTCTTTCGGCCACGCTTGCCCTTCAATTTGTTTTTTTCCTTGACCTGCAATGCCGTCCAAGCCTGTTGTATAGTTGACAAAATGCTGATTATTCGCCCAGTTTTTTTGCATAAACATAAACTGGTTGAAAATGTCGCGCTGAAAACATAGAAACAGCAATCCTACTTTTTCGCCTGACGCTGGCTGAACCTTCAACTCTTTTAAATGTTCCAGTTGATTTTCAAATCGCGAGAGTTTTGACAGAGAGTTATCCCGTGCATTCGGCATCTCGCCATAGCTAACTGCTCGACGAACAATTCGATGCTGGCGGTGTTCTTCTAAGGTTTGGTATTTGTCGTTTTTATCGCCGCGCGGATTTGCTTTGCGGATGTGTGCGTGAAAGGGACATTTCATTCCGTCGCGATCGCTATCATAATTGAAATTATTAGGAACTGTATCGGGGTTTTGTTCCGAGGGAGAAAGCGTCACTGGCGTTCCATCTCTGAACCGCCCTACAACTAAAGCGCCTGCCCTTTCTACATCTTGATCTGACAATCGCAGCTTTTTAGCCAGTTCTCTCTCCGCTTCTCTGAACCCTCGCACATCTTGTTCGAGCTTTCGGTAGACGCAATAGCTGCCAAAGCTATGCTCTGCCTCACCGAAAGGATCTTTTACAAGCACTAATTCTAAAGGTGCAGAAGCATCCCACAAATCAGTACCTTGTTTTTTTGCTAGCTCAATATCTTCTTTTAAAAATAGAGGCTGGCTGACACCATCTCTGAACCCAAAATGTTCGATAGTCTGCCCTTTTTTATTTTTGAGGACAATGCCTACTTCTGTATGAACAATCTCTGCGACGCGCCCAACTTCTTCTATGACCTGTTTTGCCTGTTTTTCCAGGTTGTCGCGATCGTTATCAGCCAGGAGAATGAAAGCATGAATTTCATTTTGGAAACTTTTTTCCCATTCTTCAACTGGAGGGTCGAACAGAATCGTCCTGAATTGCCGAAGTCCGACTTTGAAAGCTGGACTTGGAAATTCGCCGCTTCCCCCGGCATCTAACTCGAAGCCGAGCACTTTATAACCGTTATAAGATAGAAAAAAGTTGGCAAACAAACCTTCGACTTCTTGACAGTTGCTTCTAAACTTAGCATGATCGTCCCACTGTTTCTTAGCGGACATAACAAACTTTTCGGTAAAGTAGCCGATCCATTTTTTAACTGCGTCCGGGTCGGACTTGAATTTAATCAAAATATGGGTTGAATAGTCTCGTTCGTGACTTTTGAGGATATTTCCCTGCAAATCCTCTAACATATTTTGATACTGTGGATTGTTAGGATCGATATGGGTTTGGTTTAAGTCTATGGTCACAGCTTTTTTGCAGCACTCTATTTTTGAGGTTTTGGCTTTGGCCGTTTCTCAGTTTTGCAAACTGTAAGATAGTTAACAGCTTTGTTGCTTAGCGGAGCTTGGCTTTGATTTATCAAAATTACCAGGTTGTAAGTGTCCTGTCAAGATATAAAATTTTGTAAAAAATACAACAATTTTCCAGGGTATCTTTACAAGATTTTATTTTTATTTACGATTCTATGAATTGAAGCCCGCGTTGCGGTCTATGGAAGATATTTGTAAAGAAAAAATACTTGTATAAACTTTTGATAAGACCTCTTGACACAAATATTTTTCCTTAATAAATTTAGGACGACAAGCTTTTAGCGCAAAATAGTCTGTCTAACTATTCTATTTCGCAACACCAACACCTAAAGAGAGGTAAATTATGACCAAGAGTCAGTACCCGTCAGACCTACAGGATGCGTGGGTCAAGGTCATAGCCTATGCTTGGAAAAATGGAGAGTTTTTGCTGCAATTGAGAAAAGATCCAAAACAAACAATCAATAATGTAGTAAACTCTGGAAATCCTCAAAAACTGAGCGGAGCTTGTGCGACTATCATCGATCATATAAATTCGCCAGATTCAGAAGAGGGTTTTCTCCCGCTTCCCAATCTACCGGAGGAGCTAGATACTTTAAGCGATGATCAACTCTATGGATATGCCAATCAAGGTGGATTATTTGGGCTTATGAGATTCACTTACATCGGATATCTTGTAGCATTCTATATCCGCTCTATAGCCAGCCCCGAATTTTATTTCCGGATTCATAACGTGCATTTGGCGTAAATTTATGTAAATTGTATCTTGACTTAAAGATATTTCCGTACTAGGCTGTCATCAGCCGATAGGTTTTATCGACAAGTGCTCTATTTGACCATTAGCTGAGAGGTAAATTATGGACAAACCCCTGTATCCTCCAGACTTAGCTGAAGCATGGAACCGTCTTTTTGGTCATGCTTGGCATAAGGATAATAAGGAATTTCTGCACCAACTGAGGAAAGATCCAAGGCAAACAATTGGTGAGGTTGTAAACTCTGGTAAACCTGAAAGTATATTAGGGTCATGTGCGACGATTCTCGAATATGTAAATGACGACTACTGCGAGTATGGTTTCATATCGCTGCCGACTCTACCAGAGGGATTAGAAGGATTGAGCGAAGAACAACTCTATGCTTATGCCAATCAAAGCGAGTTGTACGGAATTATGAGACATACTTGAATGGCCTAAAAATTTTGCACGACCTACGCATGAAAAGAGAAAAATAATGATAAACACTCCTTGTCCGCCAGAGTTGCGAGATGCCTGGGCACGGGTTTTTGCTCATGCTTGGAAACACGACAATAAAGACTTTCTGCGAAAACTGAACAAAGATCCGAGACAAACAATTAGTCAAATCGCCAACTCTCGCTCACCTGAAAAGCTAGCAGAAGCTTGCCAGACTATCCTCAAATATGTAGATGCCCCTGACTCGGAAGAGGGTTTTTTGGCCCTTCCTCCCCTGCCAGAAAGTTTAACAACGGGGGATTTAAGCGAGGAACAGCTCTATGGCTATGCCAAGCAAGACGGATTGTACGGAATTCTCAGAGTATGTTGAAGATCGGATTTGGTGTTTTAAAACGCTAATTCTCAAGACATATTTTTTGAATTAGCGATCGCGCGTAAAATTAGCCCTGACTTACTCCTACCAGATATACCTTCTCCATAGGGGCGCATAGCTATGCGCCCCTAGAGCCTAAAGCATGAAAAGAAGAGATAGTCTTTTGGCGCAAATAAAATATAAAAAATTTGCACTAATCTCTGACATGAGTTATAGCAGAAGGAAGAAGAATGAAGGATGAGGGAAGAATAGCAAGGGTTTCAGCAATCAAAAACGTCCTAACCGCCTTGGTGGTTGCTATATTTAAACAATAGTTATTTAAACAATGATGCGTCAGCCGAGGTTTAAGCCCTGTTTTCGCTGCGAAATAGTCCCTTCTGAAGGCGTATTTTTACTTGCCGAAAAAGACCATTTTTTGTTACGGGGAGATGCCTACATTCAGCTTGCACCGCTTCTAGACGGTAAACACACCTTAGAAGAAATTATAGAGACTCTGCAAGATAGACTCTCTTTTGTCGAAATATTCTATCTGCTCGATCGCCTGCAAAGTCAAGGCTATATTACAGATGCCGCTCCCTCCGTGTCCGCCGAAAAAGCCGCTTTTTGGGAAATGCTAAAGGTAGAGCCAGAGATAGCTGAAAAACGCCTCAAGGAAGCGATTGTTTCTGTAGTTTCCTTGGGTGAAATCGACACCGAACCCTTCAAAGAAATGATCGCATCTGTGGGAGTTAAACTCGGCGAAAATGGCGATCGCTCGGTGGTGCTAACTGACGATTACCTGCAAGAAGATTTAGAAGAAATTAATCAAAAAGCCTTGCAGAACGATCGCCCCTGGATGCTCGTCAAACCATTAGGAACAGAAATTTGGATCGGCCCGATTTTTATCCCCGGCAAAACTGGCTGCTGGGAATGCCTAGCGCACCGACTGCGATCGCACCGCAAAGTAGAAAATTACCTGCAAAACCAAAAAAACACCGCATCCTTCCCCACTTCTTTGTCTGTATTGCCATCAACCCTAGCTACAGCCTACGGCATCGCCGCCACCGAACTTGCTAAATGGATCGCCTGCGATCGCAGCGAATCTCTCGAAAGCAATATCATCACCTTAAACGCGCTTTCTCTAGAAAAACGCCATCACTTTCTCGTGCAGCGTCCCCATTGTCCGTGCTGCGGAAACCCCCAAGATTTCGCAGCCAAACAATCAGCACCCATCGCTCTTTCTAGTCGTAAGAAATCTTTTACTCGCGATGGCGGACACCGCTGCATCTCGCCACAACAAACCTTGAAAAACTTAGAGCATCACGTCAGCCCAATTACAGGCATTATCAGCATTCTTCAGCGAATTTCTACCTGGGAGGAAGAAAACGGACTGACAACTTCCTACCGTGCTGGTTACAGTTTAGTCGGCGCGATCGCAGACTTAAATGAATTGCAAGAAAGCCTGCGTAGCGAATCTTACGGTAAGGGAAAAAGCGACACTCAGGCAAAAGTCAGCGCCTTGAGCGAAGCAATCGAGCGCTACTCCATCGCATTTCAAGGAGATGAAGCCAGAATTAGAGGGAAGTTAAAAGACTTGGGGAGTGTCGCAATTCACCCAAATACTTGTATGCTTTTTAGCGAAAAGCAGTTTTCAAATCGCGAGCAATTGAATAGCGATCGCATCAGATTTAACTGGATTCCAGAACCATTCAACGAAGAGGTGGAAATCGAGTGGAGTCCAGCTTGGTCGTTAACTCACAACGCGCCTCGATACATCCCCACTGCCTACTGTTACAGCGGTTATTCCCAAAAATATCATGCCCCCTTTGCTGTTGCCAACTCCAATGGATGCGCCGCCGGAAACTACTTAGAAGAAGCAATCCTGCAAGGCTTCATGGAATTAGTAGAACGAGACAGTATTGCCCTGTGGTGGTATAACCGATTGAAAAAACCAGCAGCGGATCTTTCCAGCTTTGACGAGCCGTATTTTCAGCAAATAGAGGCGCATTACAAAACGCTTCAGCGCGACCTCTGGGTACTCGACCTTACCAGCGATTTAAACATTCCCGTATTTGCCGCTATTTCGCGCCGCAATGACCGTGAAGAAGAGAATATTATTATGGGTTTCGGGGCACATTTTGACCCGCCAATAGCCCTGCTACGGGCCTTAACCGAACTGAATCAATCGCTGCCTGCTGCGTTTTTTGGTATACTCGATCCAAAGAGTGCCGATCGCGATCGCGACAGAGAAGCGATCGAATGGTGGAAGAGCGCAACAGTCGCTCAACACCCCTATTTGTTGCCAGATAAAACAGTTGCATCAAAAACACTTGGTGACTATCTCAAACAGTGGAGCGACGATCTTTATACAGACGTAATGAACTGCGTAGAAATTGCCAGAGCGAACGGATTAGAAACAATTGTTTTAGACCAAAGCCGCCCTGATTTAGGCTTATCTGTTGTTAAAGTAATTGTACCCGGACTCCGGCATTTTTGGCCTAGATTGGGTGCAGGTCGGCTCTACGATGTACCCGTTAAAATGGGTTGGCTAGCTGAGCCTTTGACTGAGGAACAATTGAATCCCCTACCAGCTTTTTTCTGAAAGTTTGTCAAATTTAAAAAATCTCAATAATCTTATGTTGAAGCCCTATCAAATCATCGATGCAGATTGCCACGTTTTAGAGCCGATCGATCTGTGGAAAAATTACCTCGAACCAGCCTTTAAAAACCGGGCACCATCGCTCGATCTGAAAGTTGATGGTCAACCGATTTATCAGAAGATAACCCGCCAACACCAAGAGGAAGGGCTGAAAGTGGCAATCCGGGATTTCACCAGCTACGGAATCGATCGCTACGATCCCTGTTCTCAGGTAAAGGCGATCGCAAAAATGGGAGCTGATATCGCATTTTTGTATCCCACAATGGGACTGTGGCTGCTTGCCGTCGATACAATGGATGCACAACTGGCAGGTGCATTTACCCGCGCCTACAACAATTGGCTGCGAGACTTTTGCAGCTATGACCCTCAGATTCTTAGAGGAGTCGGTGCGATTAATCTCCACGCTGCCGAAGAAATGGTGCCAGAACTGCGCCGCATTGCAGAATTTGGATGGAAAGCCGTGTTTTTGCGCCCCAACCCAGTCAAGGGACGGCTGCTTTCTGACCCCGCTTACGAGCCATTTTGGAGCGAATGCGAGCAGTTGGGGATTGCCGTCAGCCTCCACGAAGGGACTCATTCCCACCTGCCAACCACCGGATCGGATCGGTTTAACACCCGGTTTGCCATGCACGCCTGCTCGCATCCAATGGAACAGATGATGGCGCTGTTGGCCCTCATCGAAGGAGGAGTGCTGGAACGTCACCCCCAACTCAGGGTGGGCTTTCTGGAGTCTGGTTGCGGGTGGCTGCCCTACTGGTTGTGGCGGCTCGATCGCGAGTATTGCGACTTAGGCTGGGAAGTCAAAGACAATGTTAAAATGAAGCCCTCAGAATATTTTCGCCGTCAGTGCTTCATCTCCTTTGAACCTTCTGAGCCTTATTTAGCTGAGACAATTGACTACATCGGCACGGATAATCTGATCTTCGGTTCTGATTTCCCTCACATCGATCATCAGCCAGACGTTATCGCTGAAGTTGTCGCGCTGAGCGATCGCCTATCCGAAAAAACCGTAAAAAAAATCCTCTGGGACAACCCCTTTCGCTTTTACGGACTTGAGGGTGAAAATTTGTAGGGCCAAACCCCCCGTAGTTGCCCCAATGCCGAAAACGCCTATTTCCTCCGTTAGTCAAGCGGAGTCGGCACGGGGGTACAACCATACAAAATCCTCATTTTCCTGAGAATGAAACAGATGTCTCTATACGGATAATGAAGTAAGGAACAAATCAATGACGCTCACAATTTCCGGCTACCAAATTACCCAAGAAATTTACGAAAGTGCCAACTCACTAATCTATCGCGGATGCAGCCCAACAGATAACCAGCCCGTTATCCTCAAAGTGCTCAAACAAGCCTATGCGCCGCCGGAAAAAATAGCCTGGTTCAAGCGGGAATATGAAATCCTCCAAAAATTGAATTTGGCGGGAGTCGTAAATCCCTTAAACCTGGAAAGCTACCAAAATCGCTGGGTAATCGTACTGGAAGATTTTGGCGGCGAATCCCTCCAGCAGTTAAGAAAGAGTCAGCCCTTCACGCTGAGCGAGTTTTTGTCTCTTGCCCTTCAGATTGCAGACATCCTTGCTCAAGTGCATCAGCAGCAAGTTATACACAAAGATATTAACCCTTCTAACATTGTCTTTAATCCCAAAACTGGACAATTAAAAATTATTGATTTTGGTATTTCTACAGTTCTCTCGCGAGAAAATCCAACGCTGCGAAACCCGAATGTTTTAGAAGGAACGCTCGCCTATATCTCGCCTGAACAAACAGGGCGAATGAACCGAGCGCTCGATTATCGTACAGATTTTTATTCGCTCGGAGCAACTTTCTACGAGTTGCTAACAGGGCAATTGCCTTTCCAGATTGACGATGCGATGGAGTTGGTGCATTCGCACATTGCTAAACACCCAACCCCACCTCACCAACTCAACGCAGATATTCCCCAGCCTCTGTCAGAAATTGTCATCAAGCTAATGGCTAAAAATGCCGAAGACCGCTATCAATCGGCCTATGGCGTTAAGGCAGATTTAGAGGAATGTTATAGGCAATGGGAGCGATCGCAGCGCATCGAGCCTTTCCCTCTAGGTCAGCAGGATTTTTCCAGCAAATTCCAAATTTCGCAAAGGTTGTACGGACGAGAGCGAGAAGTTGAAATGCTACTCGCCGCCTTCGATCGAGTCGCAGGCATACAAAAAAATGAAAATCCCCAATCGCAAATCCCCAATCGCAAATCCCCAATTGAAATGATGCTGGTAGCGGGATATTCTGGTATGGGCAAGTCGGCTTTGGTACAGGAAGTTTACAAGCCAATTACGCGGCAAAGCGGGTATTTTATCTCTGGAAAATTCGACCAATATCAGAAAGATATTCCCTATGCCTCGCTGGTACAAGCCTTTCGCTCTTTAGTGGCGCAATTGCTGACCGAAAGCGAATCTCAGATAGTAGCGTGGCGCGAAAAATTGTTAGCAGCTATTGGTGAGAACGGTCAGTTAATCGTTGCGGTTATTCCCGAATTGGAATTGATTATTGGCACTCAACCAGCAGTCCCCGAACTGGCTCCAGCAGAAGCCCAAAATCGCTTTAATTTAGTGTTTCAAAACTTCATTCGGGTGTTGGCTCGACCAGAACATCCAATGGTGATGTTTCTGGACGATTTGCAATGGAGTGATGGCGCTTCTTTAAAATTAATTCAGTGGCTGATGACAGGCTCAGAAAGTCAATATTTGTTTGTTATTGGCGCGTATCGAGATAACGAAGTGAGCGATGCTCATCCCCTAATGCTGACACTGGATGAGATTCGTCAAGCTGAGGGAATTGTTAGTCAAATAACCTTAAAACCATTGGAGTTATCTGATGTCAGTCAGTTGATTGCCGACTCTTTCAACTATGACTTAGCAACGGCTATGCATTTGGCAGAATTGGTGCAGACCAAAACCAATGGCAATCCCTTCTTCATTAATGAGTTTTTGAAATCTCTGTACAGCGAAGGACTGCTGAAGTTTGATTTTCAGCTTGGGGGCTGGCAGTGGGACTTGCAGCAGATTCAAGCGCAGAACATCACCGATAATGTCGTAGAGTTGATGGCGGGCAAGGTGCAGAAGTTACCGCTTTCAACGCAGCAAGCTTTGAAGCTAGCTGCCTGTATTGGCAACCAGTTCGATCTCCAAACGTTGGCAATTGTCTCTGAAAAATCGCCGCGAGAAATAGCGATTGATTTGTGGGAAGCGATCGCAGAAGGTCTGATCTTACCCCTCAGCGATGCCTACAAGTTGATAGAACTTGACGTGCAGGGGTTAGCAGAAGAGATAGAAGTTGAGTATAAATTTGCCCACGATCGCATTCAGCAAGCCACCTATTCCCTCATTCCCGAAGCAGACAAAAAAGTTGTGCATTGGCAAGTGGGGCAACTGCTGCTACGGAATACACCGCCCCAGAAGCGAGAGCAAAAAATATTTGATATCGTCAACCAACTAAATCAAGGGGGCGATCGCATTTCCTGTCAAGCCGAGCAAGACGAGCTAGCTCAGCTTAACCTGACAGCAGGCAAAAAAGCCAAGGCATCAGCAGCCTATCAACCCGCCTTCAATTACTTGCAAGTTGGCTTGAGCTTATTAGAAGAAAATAGCTGGGAATGCCAGTATGAATTGATTCTAGCGCTGCACGTAGAAGCCGCAGAAGCAGCTTATCTCAGCGACAACTTCCAGCAGATGGAGCGATTAGCTTCTGTAGTGAAAAATCGCGCCAAAACTGTACTCGACAAAGTAAGAATCTACAGAGTAACCGTACTGGGTTATGCAAACCAGCATCAACTACCAGAAGCAATGCGTAGCGGACTCGAAATTTTAGCTCAGTTGGGGATCGCGCTACCGGAAAACCCAAGTTTAGCAGACATCGGACAAGCTATAGAAGAAACAAAAGCGGCTTGGCTAGGCAAGCAAATTGAGGATCTCATTGACCTGCCAGAGATGACAGATCCTGAAAAGCTGGCAGCAATGGATCTCCTGTTTGATGTCATACATCCAGCCTATGACGGCAACCCCGGACTCTTCACGCTGTGTGCCCTGCAAATGGTCAATTTATCGGTCAAATATGGCAATACGCCTCTATCCGCTCAAGGTTATGGATCTTACGGAATAGTTCTTTGTGGTGTCGTCTTCGATATAGAGTCTGGGTATCAATTTGCGAAACTTGCATTGAAGCTGGTAGAGAAATTCAATAGCAAAAAAATTAAATCGGCGGTGATATTCTTAGTTTATTATTTTTCGGTAATTTGGAAAGAACACTTCAGAGAAATACTTAAACCTTTTTTAGAAGGATACCAAAGTGGCTTAGAAACTGGAGACTTGCTATTTGCTGCCTTTAATGCTTACGGCTATTCTTGTCATTTATACTGGATTGGCAAGGAACTGGTCGAGGTCGAACGGGAAATGGGCAAATACAGTCAGGCAATATCCAAGATCAATCAGAATCTAATTCTGACTTATCTCAACAGATATTGGCAAGTCGTCTTAAATTTGAGTGGAAAATCAGAAAACACCTGTCGATTAATTGGCGAAAGTTATGACGAAGTAAAGATGTTGCCAAGGATGCAGGAAAACCAAGACAGATACGGAATTGGTGACTTGCATTTACACAAACTTATCCTCTGTTATTTATTTGGAAACTACGGCGAAGCCCTGGAAAATGCGGCAATTGCAGAAAATTATTTAGATGCTATGTTAGCTACGTCATCTGTCGCTATTTTCCATTTCTATCATTCTCTAGCACTGCTGGCAGTATTTGCTGATACTCCAGAGTCCGAAAAAGAGGCTTTTCTTGAAAAGGTTGCTGCCAACCAGGAAAAAATGAAAATGTGGGCGAGTTACGCTCCTATGAATTACCTGCACAAATATTACCTCGTCGAAGCGGAACGCGCCCGAGTTCTGGGCAACTATAAAGATGCCAGAGAATATTATGACTCTGCTATCTCCTGCGCCCGCGAAAATGAATATCTCAACGAAGAAGCTCTCGCCTACGAACTGGCGGGACGATTTTACCTCTGGCGCAACCAAAGCCACGTTGCTGGTCACTATCTCCAAGATGCTCGCTACGCTTACCAGACTTGGGGTGCCCTTGCCAAAGTCAAAGACTTAGAAGCGCGATATCCTCAGTTTCTCACCTCAACAACTAGCTCTACGAAACTCACCAAAACAACCATTTCCACTACAGGCAGCAGCTCCGGCGAAGCGCTAGATTTAGCCACAGTCGTGAAAGCTTCTCAAGCTATTGCCGGGGAAATTGTCTTAGATAAATTGCTCGCCAAATTGACAAACCTGATCCTCGAAAATGCCGGGGCGGAAAAAGGCTTCCTCATTCTCTCCGACAACGGAATTTTAAAAATTCAAGCACAAGGAGAAATCGAGCGCGAAGTCCAAGTGCTGCAATCTCTTCCAGTTTCTAGCAGCGAAAATCTCCCCTTGGGGATTGTCAATTACGTCGCTCGCACTCAAGAAAATGTGGTTTTAAGCGAGGCGACGCGAGAAGGAATTTTTACCAACGATCCTTACATTATCGCCCACCAACCCAAATCAATCTTGTGTAGCGCCATCGTTAATCAAGGCCAACTAACCGCCATTCTTTACTTAGAAAATAACATCGCGATCGGTGCTTTTACACCAGAACGCCTGGAAGTGGTGAAAATCCTTTCTTCTCAAACAGCTATCTCCCTTGAAAATGCCATTCTGTATCGCACTTTAGAACAAAAAGTCGATGAACGCACTGCCCAATTAGCATCAGCCAACCAAGAAATTACGGTGCTTAACGAGCGTCTGAAAGCTGACAATATCCGAATGAGTGCTGAGCTAGACGTAACGCGCCGACTGCAACAAATGATTTTGCCGAAAGAGAGCGAACTCAGTAATATTCCCGGACTTGATATTGCTGGTTTTATGGAACCCGCCGACGAAGTAGGTGGCGATTACTACGATGTACTACAATACGGCGATCGCATCAAAATTGGCATCGGCGACGTAACGGGACACGGACTAGAAAGCGGCGTTTTAATGATTATGGCGCAAACTGCCGTGCGAACGCTAATGGTGAACAATGAAACTGACCCCGTGCGATTTTTAAATGCCATCAATCGCACTCTTTATGACAATGTAAACCGCATGAATTGCGAGAAAAACCTCAGCCTTTGTTTGCTAGACTATGAGGAGGGGACTCTGCGCTTGAGCGGACAGCACGAAGAGGTGATTGTGGTGCGGTGTAGCGGCGAAGTGGAACGAATCGATACGATAGATTTAGGTTTCCCGATCGCTTTAGACTCAGAGATTGCCGATTTCATTCTATCAACTGAAGTCCACTTAAATCCGGGAGATGTGGTGGTGCTTTACACGGACGGAATTACAGAAGCGAGAAATGAACAAGGCTTGTTATACGGTATGGAACCACTGATAAAATCCATCTGCCGAAATCGCGATCGCACTGCTGAAGAAATCCGCCAAGCTGCGATTGATGACTTGCGCCATTACATCGGCGAACAAAAAGTGTTTGATGATATTACCTTAGTGATACTTAAGCAGAAGTAGCCTCGGCGGGGAGACTGGGCTGTTTCATTCTCGGCTCATTCATCAAGTCATGGAGGCAGCTATTCCTTACCGTACAGATTGGGTGATTGAAAATGCGAGCCAAGAAGGCCTAAAAATAGCGAAGCTGTCATCAACCGCAAAGTAGCAGTTCAAACCTTTACCTGATAAGGCATTGCGATTAATGTTGCACTTTTTTACACCTATCTCGGCTCAATGCCCTATTCACATGACACAAGTGAATTGATACAATTTAACCAAATAAGTGCAACAATGTCAGAAAATTAAGGGATTTTTTATGAAGGTCAACTATCAAGAAAGAATTGATGCAACAGCCAAGGAGTTGAAAATAATTTTGTCACAATAACGAACTGTAATTAATCGACAAAAAATCCAAGCACTTTATTGCTTAAAAGCTGGCTATATAGCAATCCTCGCATCAGTTTCAATAACTGGTTAACTTCCAAGCTCTGCCTGGGAACCGATGTAAGCGAGGCTCTGCCTCGGCCCAGACTATGGAGGCAGAGCCTCCGGATATGCGTTACCAGGCTCTTCCTGGTAACGAGTATAATCATTTAGGATTGCTATAGGAAAGTTACTGTTAAAATTTATCCCACTAGCTGCATCCCTAATCATAGGATTTTGGTGATAAAAAAGCAACCAAATTTATTGCCCACCGATTTTAATTAGCTATATTACTCAAGGGAATTTCTTCTTGTTGATGAAATAATTTAATCGATTGCAGACTATCTGAAGCAGCATCCCAAAGAATGAATTGGAAGCAGTCAGGAATATCGCGAATTCTCAGTGATTTTGAATTAGCCAGCAGGTGAATATTAGCATTGTGACAAGCCTGAAGATTATAGTTAGGTATTCGCTCAGAAAGATGATGAATATTGTGGTAAGCAATATCAGCAGAAAACCAATTGAGAATAGTCGGTAATTTGAGGTAACTACTGCCTTCAATTGCGCCCAGAAGATAGTCCCAATTTTCGGCTTTATGAGCGTAGGAACCGTCAAAATTATGCTGAACAAAGAAAATACAGATAAATATCGCTGCAGAACAGGTCATGACAATTGAGTAAACACTCCAGAAAAAGCCAAACCCCAGTAAGTTGCTCAGATAAATCCAGCTACCAAGAACACAAATATTGTTGAACAGTAAATCCCAAAACTCAGCCGTCGTATACCAATGTTTGGATTTATAAGAAGCAATAATTGCAGATAAACCCATGCCAAAATCTTGCTTGAGACAAGCAAAAATATGTCGAATAAAACCCGTAATTCCCAATATCAGCGCGAGTCTTGGTTTAATAATTAGATAGAAAAAACCACCGGGAAACAGCATCAATGGGTGTCTGAGTAACTGATACATCTTTTGACTAAATGGACTTAGCGCCGCAAATTTTTCGGTGGATATCAACGCCGAAGGGCCTCGGTACATATCCCAATTACCATTATGTTTGTGGTGATAAGCGTGCCCCCTCGACCAGGGGTACTGAGGAATCGCATTGATGATACCTAGCAGAAAACCCATAAGGCGATTGACTTTTTTGGAACTAAAAAGAGAATAGTGTCCGCAATCGTGCATCAAAGAGAAACAACGTCCTGAAAAAAGTGTCATTAACACCATTATCGGCGGCAGCAAGAATACAGAAATAGCAGCAGCTTTAAATGCTAAAAACCATAAGAATATATAAGGAATAACTGTATTGAGTATTTGGCAAGTAGCTTTCACATTGTTGCTATTCATATAAGGAGCCAGCACAAAATCCGACTTTTTGATCGCGCTTTTCATTCAGTATATCTATGGTGTGTGGATAAGTGCTTAGCTTAGCATCACAGTTGCGGGACAGCGGCGGATTTACCCCGGACTTTCCCCGTTTCTTCCAAAGGTTTTTTTTGTGGGAACCGATTTTTGCACATTTATGAGGTTATCACAACTCTGGTTTGTTTACAAAAAAAACTGTGAAGCCTGTTAGCAGCCGAACAAATAGCTGCACCGGAAGGCATTAATATGATTGATTGGTTGCACGATCGACCTGTGGTGATGTATGCCGCTATTTTTGCTTGCATCGTTTGTGCCACACTTTACCGTACCGGGATCTACCCTCAACTCGATCGCACGCTCAAAAGTTGGGCTACTCGCGAAAACTTTTTATTGGCGGGCTATAGGGGCGATCGACAAACAGCCCGCCCCGGAAGCCAAATTTGACACAACATCCAGAAGCGCAGAGGATTTTGGATCAACTCCATGAGACGAGAATTTGAAGGACGATCGCAATTGCCTGCGTTTTTTGTGCTCGGAGATAGCTCGGATTTGCTACAATCTAATCGCACACGCGACTAGAAATGGGTTATGACCGAACTATTAGATGAGGCGCTTTCTATTGAAATGGCGACTCGGATCAAAAGCAACCGTAAAAACTGCTTTGACAACGCATGTAAAGCAGCATTAGCCACCGAGGGCGCAATTTATGTTCAAGGCTTTTTAGCTGTGCCCGGAGTGCCATATAAACCCATCGAGTATAGCTGGATTGAACTCGACGAGCGAATTGTGGACCCAACCTTTCCCCATCTCGGTTTCATCGCTCAAGACATTCATTACTTCCCAGTCCAGCGGTTCAGCGTCAAGAAACTCAAAGCAATCCTAGAAGAATCAAAAGAGGATTATCCTGAAGACGACCCGCTGCCGATTTATGGCAATCAACCTTATGAATATTACGGCGATTTGATGTTAGGCGGTAGCGATTACCAAAATGCTTACGATTTGGCTGCCGCTAAATGCAGAGAATTAAACCAACCCAAAAAACAGGATGCGAACTAATTCAGGACTTACAAAAAAATGGTTAGGCGCGCTACTTACAGCGGTACTTTAGCCACTGTTGTGTCGATTAATATACTTCATCATGACTTCCCAAATCTACAAACACGGCTTTTCCGTCTTCTGTAAAGTAGAAAAGTACCCTTTCGTCGTAATCTACGCTAAAGCTCCAAAAATCCTTGAGCCTACCGGACAATTTATGAGTTTTTAAGCTTGGTTCAAACGGCTCTCTGATGAACTGTTCCAGCTTTTGCCAAAACCTAGCCTCCAAATCAGCATCGCCTTTGATCCGCTTTTTGAAAGCACGCTTGAATGAAGAACTGAAACTGACTTCCACGATTATTCCTCTATCATTACTCTGAGTTCATTGATGTTAGCCGAAAATTTCAGTTCACCTTTTTGTTGTTCAATCTGCGCTGACTTAAAGTTTTGATACATCTCTTCGCGACGTTCTTCCCGGAGATATTGCTTCAACAACAGTTGAAGCTCTTGCTTTTCGTCAGTAGAAAGATTTTTGATCGTCTCGACCACATCACTGAAAGTCATAACTTACAAAACCCTATTGTGCTGATTAGATTATAGCAAAAAATATCCTTTTGGTTGACTTTCGTTTCTCGTTCTGCGGCTCTGCCTCGTCTTAAAAAAGCAACAAATCTCACTATTTACCATTTTCAACCTTCCAAGATTCAGGAAACCTCGAATAATGAAAAGCAGCCAATAACGGCTCTGATTTCTGATTCCAAATCAAATCAGCCAACAATTTAGCCGTCACCGGAGCCAACAAAATGCCATTGCGGTAATGCCCCGTAGCCCATGTCAAATTCTCCCAAGCACTAGCACCCAAAATCGGCAATTCATCGGTCGTAGCCGGCCGGAATCCCCACCAAAACTCCAGAATCGGATAATTTTGTAATTCGGGATATAACTTAATCGCTCCTGCTAGCAAACTTTGCATTCCCGCAGGCGTATTTCCCGGCGTGAAATCGACATTTTCGCTAGTTGCGCCAATAATAATTCGGCCATCTTGACGTGGCACAATATAAATTCCCGTCCCGAATATAACGGTTTGCAGGGGCTGGATAACTCCCCAATCTTCTGGTACACATACTGACAGCATTTGTCCCTTTCTTGGAAAAACAGGAACATTCAATAACTGCTCAGACCAAGCACCTGCAGCCAAAACATAACGGTCTGCTTGCAATTTTCCTGCTGTTGTTTCAATGCCAACAACTCGGTTTCCCTGTCGAATAATTTCCCCTGCATTGCCTTGAATAATCTCAATCTGCAATTCTTTAGTTGCGGCCTGAAGCGTCCGAAATAAAGCGCGGTTGTCAACTTGAGCGTCGTCAGGATACCACCAACCGCCAATTACTTCTTGACCTAATCCAAACTGGTGCTGGCGAACAGTCTCTCTGTCCAACCATTGATAATTAAGGTTTGACAAAAGCGGCTTTTCTTGAGGCTCATTTTGACAAACTGGTGCGAGAATTCCCGATCGCCAATATCCCGTTTTCAATCCGGTAATATCTTCTAGCTGTTCCACCCAGGCAGGATACAGTGCGCGGCTTTGCAAGCACAAATCCAACATCGGACTAGGGGGAATTCGTTCGGCTTGCGGGGCAAGCATTCCAGCGGCAGCCCGGGCCGTCGGTGGTTTAGAATCGGCGGTGAGAACCGCGACAGATGCCCCTCGCAATTTCAGTTCTACTGCTAGCGAAAGACCAATTATTCCGCCGCCAATAATCAGAATATCTTTAGATGAATTCATTAACTTTTATATGGACTGTCTGAGCTTTTTGACCGAAAGCATCTAGGATACAAGCCCCCGGATTCATCCGTGGAGAAATAAAAAAAAACGTGTATCCGAGAAACTTGCCCCCCGAATTTATCCGTGGGGTCAATGCTTCAATCGAAAATCTAAAATCTAAAATCTAAAATCGATTGACCTCTCGGCTTTCTGGAGGGTAAGGTGCGCTAAGCACACCTTACAGTTAGAATTTTTGCACAAGTCTTACAGATTATCTGGCAAGGCGATCGTCCTATCTGCCTTCCTTAACAAAAAATCTATGCTTGGGGTTTCCAGACAGTTTCAGAACCTTGACCCCAGAAACCGTCATATTTTGTCACCTTAATATCGCCTAAAACCTTGGTTTGGCAGGACAAACGGCGGTTGGAGGCGGGAGAATGGGGAGGAACCGAAAGTCGGGCTTTTTCGCGCCACTGGGGCTCGGAAACTTCGCCCTCGACGGTGACGGCGCAGGTGCCGCAAGTACCGAGGCCGTGGCAGTTGATGACTTTGGCGTTGCCGTTGTAGAGATCGATGCCGTTTTTGAGCAAAACTTCACGGAGATTGGCTCCGCGATCGCACTCAAATGTTTTTCCTTGCGCTTGTACCTTGACCACAGCAATTTACCCCAGTTAGATTTATGTTAATTTTCCTATATATTATCGCATTAAATTCAAATAAATTCATCTAATATGGTAAGTGATATATTACCAATTTCTCGATCGCAATTTCCCATGACAAATCGGCTCTGGATCTACGATACCACGCTGCGAGACGGTGCTCAGTGCGAGGGACTCTCCTTATCTCTCGAAGACAAACTGCGAATTGCTCGACAGTTAGACAGTTTAGGAATTCCCTTTATTGAAGGCGGCTGGCCGGGGGCGAATCCTAAAGACGTACAATTTTTTTGGCGTCTCAAAGAACAGCCCCTAACTCAAGCAGAAGTTGTAGCTTTTTGTTCGACTAGGAGGCCGGGAACTACGGCAGCTAATGATGAAATGTTGCAGGCTATTTTGTCCGCAGGTACTCGCTGGGTGACGCTGTTTGGTAAGTCGTGGGATTTGCACGTTATTGAAAGTTTGAAGACGACGCTAGAAGAAAATCTGGCGATGATTCGAGATACAATTGAATATTTGCGGAGTCAGGGAAGGCGCGTTATTTACGATGCCGAACACTGGTTTGACGGCTACAAGCACAATCGAGATTATGCTATTAAAACTTTAGAAGTAGCTGCCGATGCCGGTGCAGAATGGCTGGTGCTTTGCGATACTAACGGCGGTACTTTGCCTCACGAAGTCAGTCAGGTTGTTCGCGAGGTGGCAGAAATAATAGAAAGTTGGGATATTTCGGAAGCGGAACTTCACCCCCCCCAACCCCCCCTTATTAAGGGGGGGAGAAATTCTCAAATTCAACCCCTTATTAAGGGGGGGAGAAATTCTCAAATTCAACCCCTTATTAAGGGGGGGATAAAGTCTCAAATTCAACTGGGAATTCACACTCACAACGACTCAGGAGTTGCGGTTGCTAATGCTTTGGCTGCTGTGCGGGAAGGAGTGAGGATGGTACAGGGAACTATTAACGGTTACGGCGAACGCTGCGGCAATGCCGATTTATGTTCCTTAATTCCTAATTTGCAGCTAAAGTTGGGTCATAATTGCATTGAAGACGAGCAATTAGTTAGATTAACTCAAGTAAGTCGATCGATTAGTGAAATTGTCAATCTTGCTCCCGATGACCGTGCTCCTTTTGTCGGTCTTTCTGCTTTTGCTCACAAAGGCGGAATCCACGTATCGGCTGTTGAGAAAAATCCGTTAACTTACGAACATTTGGAACCGGAAAAAATTGGCAACAGGCGGCGAATAGTGATTTCGGATCAAGCTGGTTTGAGCAATGTTTTGGCGAAGGCTCGCACTTTTGGCATGGATCTCGATCGCAAAAATCCTGCTTGCCGCCAAATTCTGGAAAAATTGAAAGATTTGGAAAGCCAGGGATATCAATTTGAGGGGGCTGAGGCTTCTTTTGAATTGTTAATGCGGGAGGCATTGGGAAAGCGCAAGCGTTTATTTGAAATCAAAGGTTTTCAAGTTCACTGCGATAAAGGTAAGGAGGAAACAGTTAATTCTTTAGCAACAGTGAAAGTGACTGTTAACGGTCAAGATATTCTGGAATGCGCGGAAGGAAACGGGCCTGTTTCGGCACTTGATGCGGCTTTGCGGAAGGCTTTGCGGAATTTTTATCCGGCAATTACTGATTTTAACTTAACAGATTATAAGGTGCGGATTCTCGACTCCGGTGCGGGAACTTCTGCTAAAACTCGCGTGTTGGTTGAGTTTAGCAACGGTCAAGACCGCTGGACGACTGTTGGGGTTTCTGGTAATATTTTGGATGCTTCTTATCAAGCGGTTGTTGAGGGTTTGGAGTATGGTTTGGTGTTGGGAGATAGAGAGGCGATCGTTTTAACTGTGTCGAGTTATTAGGTTGAGGGCGAAGAGAAGTTGCCTGAATATCAATGTTTAAGGATCGCGAATTAAATAACTTACAATTTTAATTGTTATTGTGGGATGGGCGTCCCGCCCGTCCAAAAAGGACGG